>CAIMWF010000057.1 GCA_903845055.1 uncultured Bacteroidales bacterium
CGGCGGGATGACATCAGGCAATACACGCGTATTACGCAGCCTGCCGGGAAAGCCGCCGGAAGATTAATTTTTCAATAACCCGGAAGGCATCCCGGCCGCAATAAAGGGTGGTGGTCTGAACAGGCTCCCGGAATCTGACATCTGCACAACCTACTCCATACCTGCTATTTGAATCCATGAGCTGAAAAGTGTTTTTCCCTGGCATCCGAAACCAGGACCGCTACCCGGCAGGCCAAGCCCCAGAGGAATTTCCATTTCCCGAATCCCTTTCGCACATCAGCGTAACAGCGTTCTCCCCTCAGCACCTTGCCGAAAGCTCTCCAGCCCCGGTCGCTGTCGCGCACAAACCTGTGTATTTTCTTCGGCGCCGTGTTAAAAATATATTTGATCCTGTTCGCCTCGGTCAGTTCATTCATGAGTTGGTCGTTCACCGACTCGGTGTAGGCGTCAAGTGTCGGGCTCGCCCCTTCCAGGTAGCTGCGGGCGGCATCCGCAGCCAGTTTCCCGCTGCGCACCGCGTAATAGATACCTTCGCCGGTAAGCGGATCCGTGAGTCCGCCTGCATCACCTGCGACCAGCACCCTGCCGAGGTGAAAGCGGCTGGCGCGAACCCTTACAGGGATGGGCCACGACTTTAATGACCTGGTCTCATGAACCCTGATGCCAAATGGCGCTGAATCGATGCTTGCACCCTTTTCAAGGTAGTCGATGAACTTATTATAATAGTCAATCATTGTCTTCGAAAGTGATGCGGGCCCTCCGACCCCGATCGAAAAATGGTCGGTTTTGGGGAACATCCAGCCATATCCGCCGGGGAATGCGCCCCAGTCAAGAAAGATGGATGTTGAAAATGTCTCCAGGCTCTTTGCATCCACCGTGAGTTCAGCCTCCCATGCGAGTCCTTTCATGATGTTCTCCCGCAGGCCGACGGACCTTCCGATCGCGCTGGAGGCGCCATCAGCGCCAATCACGATCCTTGAACGGTGGCTGCCTGAGCGGGTGATGACCTCCGTGAAGTCCTTTTCCTGCCTGACCCCGTCGGCTTTTTCCCCGAAAAGCACCCGGGCGCCGGCCGCCACCGCCTTGTCCAGCAAAAAGGCATCCAGTTTATCCCGCATGGTGCAATATATCAGCGGTTCGGCCGATACCCGTGAAAAAACGTCCCTGAATCCGCTGGAAAAGATGATGGTATTGACCGTCCGCTCAAACACTTCCGAAACATCGAACGGGATCTCCTGCAGGATCTTGTGGGTAAGTCCCGCACCACAAACCTTGTATCGTGGAAACCGGGTCTTTTCAAGAATCAACACGGAGATGCCGCGGCTGGCCAGTTCATATGCCGCGATGGAACCTGCAGGTCCCGCGCCGGCAATGATTACATCGGCATCTGTCGTCATAGGGTGATGGTAATGGATTGGATATTAAAGAAGGGACAATACCTCCCTGAGCAGCTTTTCCTTATTGACCGGCACCACCCCCACCTCTTCGCAAACAAGGCCGCCGGCAAGGTTGGAGATAAAGGCGGTTTCATAGGGCGTGCGTTTCAGTGCCAGGCACATGGAAGCCACGCTGATAACCGTGTCGCCCGCTCCCGACACATCGGCGATCATGCGCATATGAGCAGGAATATACACATTTTGCTCTTCGGAAGGTTCCTGCATGCTGATCATGACACCCTTTTCCGACATCGTGGTAAGCACATAACGGCAATCGAGCGCTTCGATCAGGGTCCGGGCCGCAAGGATCACCGACCGGATATCATTCAGGTCGACCGACAGGTTCATGCCTTCCCTGAGCTCCTTGAGATTGGGCTTGATCAGGGTGACATGCTGGTATGACATGAAATTCTTTTTCTTTGGATCAACGACCACCGGTATTTCGCCGGTGTGCGCGCGCCTTACTACTTCGGTGATCAGCTTTTCGGTGATGACCCCCTTGTCGTAATCCTGGAAGATGATCGCATCCACTTTCACATTGTTCAGGATATGGTCGATGACACGGAGGAGGGTGAGAAAATCTCCCTTCACCAGGTCATTGTCCATCTCCTCGTCCAGCCGCAGCATCTGGAATGAATTGCCGAAAATCCTGAATTTGGTGGTGGTGATGCGCCGGGTACTGCGCACAATCCCGGCATCATCTATCTTTTCCTTTTTAAGCAGTTCAAGAAACTGGTCACCCTTTTCATCGGTGCCGATCACCGAACAGAGGATAGGATTAGCGCCCAATGACCTGATGTTCATCGCAACGTTTGCCGCTCCACCCATCCGGTGTTCGCGTTTCCGCAATGCCACGATCGGGATCGGGGCTTCGGGAGATATCCGTTCCACTTTTCCCCACAGGTATGAATCAACCATCACATCACCGATGATCATGATGTTGAGCTTATTAAAATCCTTAAAAAGTTTCTTGTAATTGCCTTCTTTTTGCATCCTCCGGGGATTTTTCAATGGGTTCTACCGAAAAAATGTCGGTTACACCACTGCGTTGAAATGGTAATCGGAAATGGTCTTGATATGATTATTGGCTTCATCAGTATTGATCTTTCCGTCCATCAGCCGAATGATGCGGTGGGCATGCTGGGCAATATCCTCCTCATGGGTGACGATGATGACCGTATTTCCCATTTTATGGATATCTTCAAGCAGTCCGAGTATCTCAACCGATGTTTTGGAGTCAAGATTCCCGGTAGGCTCATCGGCCAGTATGATGGCGGGGTGGTTCACCAGGGCGCGCGCAATGGCAACCCTTTGCCGCTGTCCCCCCGACAATTCATTGGGTTTGTGGGCCATGCGGTCGCCTAGTTTCACCTCCTCAAGGGTCTGTTTGGCAAGTTCAATCCGTTTGACCTTGCCGACCCCGGCATATATCAGGGGCAGCATGACATTCTCCAGGGCGGTCGACCTGGGAAGCAAATTAAAGGTCTGGAAAACAAACCCGATCTGCCGGTTGCGGATCTCAGCAAGTGCATTGTCGTCCATTTTGCTTACATCCTCCCCGTTGAGGAAGTAATTGCCGCTGGTAGGGGTGTCAAGACAGCCAAGAATGTTCATCAGCGTCGATTTGCCTGAACCCGATGGCCCCATAAGGGCGACAAATTCATTTTTATGGACGACTAGGGAAACCTCCCGGAGAGCTTCCACCAGGATGGTGCCGATCTTATAATTTTTTACGATGCTTTCGAGCCTGATTACCTCTTTTTCCATGAAACAATGGTGTTAAAATCGTAATACGAAAGTTTCTTTGCTTAATTCCTCCCTGAAAAATACAAATCCCATCTGGTAAAGGTCGATGGTGACTTTCACCTTCGGATGGCTGCAGATGCATTTCCAGGCCTCCTCCATCCCCTTCGACCAGTGAATATCGTCAAAAATAAAAACGGTTCCGGGGTGAATATGTTGCAGGCATTGTTCAAAATATGACAGGGTCGGCTTCATCTTGTGGTTCCCGTCAAAAAAAACCAGGTCAGGCGATGGCATCAGTGCGAGGGCTTCTACCAGCCGGTCTTCGAAATTACCGGTGATGATCTGGATGTTTCTCAGCCCGGCTTTGTCAAAATTTTCCTGGGCCACACTGGCCGAATCGATGCAACCCTCAATTGTAATGATCCTGCTGTCGCGGGCAGCCAGGCTGAAATAAGCGGTGCTGAGACCCAGGGAGGTGCCAAGTTCAAGGATATTGGCCGGCTTGAAATGCCAAACAAACCGGAACAGCAATTCCCCCTTCTTCCGGCTTACCGACGATTTGCGGGCAATGTCGCTGACCCTTACAAAACGCTGATCGCCCGGGAAATCCTTGCTCCGGGCCCCCAGGTCCTTACGCTTTATGAAACGCGAAACACTTTCCAGTTCCTTGCGCAGCCGGTTCACGACCCTGAATTGGGAATGATCCTGATGATCCGTAAGGACATTCTTATAAAAATCAAACACGAACGGAGAATGTATCCGGTATTTTGATTGTGTCCGCAACGTATATCTGAGAAAACCCAAAATCAGGTCAACCTTCCTGCTCATAAAAATTAATTAAGACTACAAAAATAGCCTAAATCCCCGGAATAGCAAGTTGGACGATTCAACCATGAAATAGTTACAATTTACTACCTTTGCGCGTGTAATAAATTGAAGTGCACATGGCAAAAAGCTCCAGGATTGCTGACTATTTTTCACTCGTCAAGATCAACCATACCATCTTTTCCCTTCCTTTTGCCATGATCGGGTTCTTCCTGGCTGTAAAAACACATGGTGAGAACCTGAACTTCAGACTGTTGCTGCTTGTTTTGCTGTGTGTGTTTTTTGCACGGAATGCCGCAATGGGTTTCAACCGCTACGCCGACCGCGAATTTGACAAAAAGAATCCAAGGACAGCCCTCCGCGAGATTCCGAACGCGATCATCAAGCCAAAGTCAGCCATGGTTTTTGTGATCATCAATGCACTGTTGTTCATGGCCTCCAGCTATATGCTGAACATTCTCTGTTTCACCCTGTCGCCCGTGGCTTTGCTGGTCGTGCTGGGATATAGCCTGACCAAACGGTTCACCCATTTCTCGCATATTTTCCTGGGCCTGGGGCTCGCACTTGCGCCCATCGGCGCCTATCTTGCCGTTACCGCACGCTTCGACCTCTTGCCGCTCATCTTTTCATTTGTGGTGATTTTCTGGGTTGCCGGTTTTGATATCCTCTACGCTTTGCAGGACATCAGTTTCGACCGGTCGGAGAACCTGAAGTCACTCCCGGTCATGCTTGGGAAACGAAAGGCGCTGGTCCTTTCTGCAATTTTCCACGTTACCGCCATCCTGCTGGTGGCATATGGAGGAATCGCCGGCCATGCCGGGTACCTTTACTGGATCGGTGCTGCTATATTCACCCTGCTGTTATGCTACGAACACATCATTGTCAAACCAACCGATATTTCCAGGGTCAACCTTGCTTTTGCCACCATGAACGGGATGGCCTCGGTCATCTTTGCCTGTTTCGTGATCGGCGACCTTTTCCTGCGCTGATTTTCTCCCTTTTCCATCCAGTCCCCGGAACCACGCGGCTCAATGGCTGAAAAATGGCCCATTGATAATTTACGAATTCTTTTCCGAAACGCCCGGAGATAACGTATATTTGTATTGACTCCCGTGAATGAAAGGCAAAGGGAGCCCTTCATATTCCTTTTTCACTATCCCATGAAAACCACGCTTGGTTTTTATCTGATCTGTTTCGTTTTCTTCTGCAACCAGGATTTGATGGCACAATTGACCGTTGCGAACGGCGGAACGCTCGGGATGACGCCTGCCCAGCTGGTCCAGAACTGGCTTGTCGGGCCCGGCGTGATCATCAGCAACGTAACCTATAACGGGTCTTCGGCGATCATAACTTCCAACCAGGTGGGTTCCTTCAATGCGACCGGGGGTGCTATGACCCAGCTTGGCCTGGATGCCGGGCTGATCATGACCAACGGCACCGCCAGCATTGCCATCGGCCCCAACAATTCAAGTGGTGCCGGATATAATACCAATGGACCGGGCGACCCCGATCTCACGATTCTTGCGGGAGGAGTTACTTACGACAAAGCCGTTATTGAATTCGATTTTGTTTCCCTTGCCGATACCGTCAAATTCAATTATGCCTTCGGGTCGGAGGAATTCTATGAATTCTGCTACCAGTTCAACGATGCTTTCGGGTTTTTCCTAAGCGGACCGGGAATAACCGGTCCCTTTTCAAACAACAGCACGAACATCGCCCTGATGCCGGGCTCTTCCAACCCCGTAACGATCAACAACATATGCGCAAACCCTTCATCCGCGTGGGATAACACGGGTGGAACATGGTTCCAGTATGATGCCATCACCTATGTTTACACGGCGCGTCATCATGTTACACCCTTTTCAACCTATCATATAAAGCTGGCGATCGCCGATGCCCTTGATCATATCCTTGATGCAGGCGTGTTCCTTAGAAAAGGCAGCTTTTCCAGCGCCAGTCTCTCCACCCAGGTCGCCTACCAGATGGGAAACAATGCTATTGAAGGATGTGCGGATGCAACCGTTCATTTTACCCTGAGTGCTCCAGCCGCTATGGCCGATACGATCCATTTCACGATCGGGGGAACGGCCCTCAATTGTGTGGACTACACATGCATCCCCACTTCGGTAATCATACCCGCAGGGCAAACCTCCAGCAGCCTTCTCATCCATGCGCTGAGCGACAACCTGACGGAAGGAACCGAAACCGTCATCCTGAATATCCAGACTGCAGGCCCTCCCGGCAATCCTGGATTGTCCGATACAGTTTACATCGCCGATTATATTGCGATGAGCCTGCTTGTCAGCAACGACACGGTCATTTGTGCTGGTGATTCCGTCACCATTTATGCCGTTCCGCAGGGTGGTGCTCCTCCCTTTCATTACCTGTGGAGCAACGGGGCCACCACGCAGTCGTGCGTGGTTCATCCTCCCAACGGTGTGACCCATTATATGATCACGGTTACCGATACCTGCGGACATGCGCGAACCGATACCATCAGGGTTACGGCAAACCTCCCGGTACCCCCTTACATCAAAGGAAACAACCGGGTTTGTGCCGGCGACGGGTACCTTGTATACTATACGGCACCCGGGATGATTGGATATTCATGGGCCGTTTCACCCGGAGGGGTGATCATTTCGGGATTGGGGACCTTCCGGGTCATGGTGAACTGGACCCTGCCGGGAAATCGTTGGGTAAGTGTAAGCTATTCAAATCCGGGCGGGTGTGCCGGGAATTCCTCAGGCACCATGCCGGTGCAGGTTTACCCGCTGCCCGTTGCCCCCGGGGACATCCGTGGTGACTCCCTTTTATGTGCCGGGACGAATGGCGTTCATTTTGTGGTTTCACCGGTGATGTATGCCACAGCCTACCAATGGCTGCTTCCTGCCGGGGTTTCCATCGTGGCAGGCGACGGGAGTGACAGTATCACGGTTGACTTCGGTCCGGGTGCACAGTCGGGGTTTGTTTTGGTGAAAGGGATCAACCCGTGCGGCGAGGGCCCCCCCTCCCCGGCCTTTTCCGTAACCCTGACCACCCCGCCTTTTGCCTCGGCAGGCCCCGCTGGTTCAACATGCAACGGCATTCCCTTTAACGTTACCCAGGCGACGGCCTCCAACTTCCGGAGCATCCTCTGGACCAGCACCGGAACAGGAACAATGGCTGGAGAAACAACGCTTACCCCGGTCTACCATCCGGGCCTTGGGGAAACCGGGCAGGTGTGGTTAACCCTCCGGGCAACGGGAAATGCACCCTGCGGCTTTGATACGTCGGGGATGGTCATACAGATCAACCCTCTCCCGGGTTCATCCGCGGGTCCCGATATGGCATCGTGCGACACCATGCCTGTGAAACTCTCCGGCGCCATTGCCACCTTTGCCGGATCCTTGCATTGGATATCTTCGGGTTCAGGATCGTTCGACGACCCGGGCATCCTGGAGCCGGTCTACACCCCTTCCCGGGCAGATGTCGTCAACGGGCGGGTTGTGCTTACCCTGGTAACCCTTTCTGCGGCATCCTGCCCCCCTGCTTCTGACAGCCTGGTCCTGCACCTTGCAAAATCGCCAGCGGCTGACGCGGGTCCGCCGCTCTCATCCTGCGGGCCGGGAGCGGTTAACATCACGGGGGCTTCGGCAAAAGGATATGCCACGCTTTTCTGGAAGAGCTCGGGGTCAGGCTTCTTCAGCGACCCTACGGTCATCAATCCCTCCTATACGCCGGGCACGGAAGACCTTCAAAACGGACAAGTCGTTTTAACCCTGGTTGCCGGTTCGGGGAGCGCCTGCAATGCCGATTCATCGCATACCTTACTTACACTGCAGGGGCCAGCCGAGGCATATGCCGGTCCCGATGATTCCGTGTGCAGGAATAGCTCCTACATTATTACACGGGCCTATGCGAAAAACTATACCGCTGTCAACTGGCTTCACGATGGCAAGGGAACCCTTACAGGGAGCAACACCCTCACCCCGGCATACACACCGGCGCCGGGTGACCCAGCAACCATAACCCTGACTTTGATTGCCGGCTCTTCTCCCCCCTGTATGGATTTCTCGGCACACATGCGATTATCCGTCCTGCGGGAACCGGCTGTGGATGCCGGTCCCGATCAGTCGGTCACCTCCGGTACCACTGCCAGGCTGTTGGGAATGGCATCGGGGGGATCAGGACAGTACCTTTTTGACTGGGAACCTGCCGGATTGCTGGCGGATCCCTTAACCAGGGAACCTGAAACGGTGAAACTTTCTGAAAATGCCGCCTTCGTGCTGCAGGTGACTGATAAGGTTACAGGGTGCAGGAGTTCCGACAGCATCGTGGTCAGGGTTGAAAAGCCGGGAACAGCCGACGACTGCCTTGTCTTTTACAACGTGATCACCCCGAACGGCGACGGCACCAACGATGCCTGGATTATCGAATGTGTGGAGCAGTACCCTGAAAATTCACTGGTGATTTTTAACCGCTGGGGTGAGGAGGTGCATTCCTTTCAAAACTACAACAACACCAGCGTCGTGTGGAAAGGAACCAATAAAAAAGGGGATCCCCTGCCCGACGGGACCTATTATTTCATTTTCACGGCAAGGGAAGCCGGCTCCCGTACCGGCTGGATCCTGGTGCGCGGGAATTAAAACAGAACAAGGGGGCTAGCTTAAAGTTTTATCAGCTTTCCAACCTGCATCGTACCAGGACCAGTTAACCTTATTGAATAATCCCCTTTCGGAAAAGAACCAAGGTTTACCCGGATAGTATCCTGACTTCCACTTGCAATTCCTGGAACCAGAATGATAATCATCTGGGATCGAATCGTTTCTTAACCACAAAGGACGCAAAGTACTGCACGAAGTACACAAAGAGGGTTTGATCAGATGATGACTCTTCGAATCCCTTTTTTCAATGAACTGACATTGAAATTTACCAGCAGCCCGAGATGGAGTTTAGATAACTTCAGGTATGTAAGTATTTGCGCAATATGAACATCGTTGAGCGCCTCAACTGATTTAATCTCCACAATGATCCTGCTTTCAACCACCAGGTCAATTCGGTATCCAACATCAAGGATCTCTCCTTCATAGACCAGGGGCATGGACCTTTGTCTTTCCACATGGAGGCCTGCTTTCCTCAGTTCAAAGACAAGGCAAGTTTCATAAGCACTTTCAAGTAATCCGGGCCCGAGTCGGGTATGCATCCTGTAAGAACAATCCAATAGCATTTTAAAAATCTGTTCATCATCCATATCACCTCCTTTGTGTACTTCGTGCAGTACTTTGCGTCCTTCGTGGTAAATATTTCATCGTCCCCAGTTGTCGCGGTCGAGCGACCGGTAATTGATCGCCTCGGCCAGGTGTTCGATATTGATGCCGGCGCTCTGGTCGAGATCGGCGATGGTGCGCGCCACCTTCAGGATACGATCGTAGGCCCTGGCCGACAGTCCAAGTTTGTCCATCGCAGTTTTGAGCATCCGGTTGCCCGCTTCCCCGATGTTGCAAACCCGGTGCAGCATGTTCGTAGGCAGCCATGAATTGCAGTAGATGCCGGTCAGCCCCGCGAACCTTTTCTCCTGTACCTCCCGGGCCTTCATCACCCTTGCCCTGATGGTTTCGCTCCGCTCCGACGGCCGGCTGTCGCTCAGTTTCACGTAATCGACCGGGATTACCTCGATATGGATGTCGATGCGGTCGAACAGCGGGCCCGAAATGCGGTTGATGTATTTCCTCACCTCGCCGGGGCCGCACTGGCAATCGACCGACGGGTGATTGTAATACCCGCAGGGGCATGGGTTCATGGCTGCCACCAGCATGAAACTTGCCGGGTATTCGAGGGTCATCCGCGCCCGGGAGATCGTAACGACACGGTCCTCCATGGGTTGCCGCAGCACCTCAAGCGCGCTCCGCTTGAATTCGGGCAATTCATCCAGGAACAATACGCCGTTGTGGGCCATGGAAATTTCCCCCGGCTGCGGGATGCTGCCCCCCCCGGCCAGGGCCATGTCGGAAACCGTGTGATGGGGGGCCCGGAAGGGCCTTACGGAGACCAGTGAACGGTTGGCCCCCATCTTCCCCGCAACCGAATGAATCTTGGTGGTCTCGACGGCCTCCTGGAGGTTCAACGGGGGGAGGATGGAGGGAAGCCGTTTCGCAAGCATCGTTTTCCCGGCGCCCGGCGGACCGATGAGGATGACATTGTGCCCTCCCGCAGCGGCAATTTCAAGCGCCCGCTTGATGTTTTCCTGGCCGCGCACATCGGCGAAATCAAACTCGTACTGAAGCATGATCCGCTCAAAATCGGCCTCTTCGCGCATCTTTACCGGCGCCAGCTGCCCTGTCCCGTTAAAAAACGCGATCACTTCGGGCAGGGCGGTTATCCCGTAAACCTCGATATCCCCGACAATGGCCGCCTCCTGCGCATTCTGGGCGGGGATGAGAATCCCCCTGAACCCTCTTTTCCTGGCTTCGAGGGCAATGGGCAACGCCCCCTTGATGGGCAGCAGTCCGCCGTCGAGCGATAGTTCCCCCATGATCATGTACTGCTCCAGGCGGTCGGTTTTGATCACCTCGTTTGCCGCCAGGATGCCCATGGCGATGGTGAGGTCGTACGATGATCCCTCCTTGCGGATATCCGCCGGGGCCATGTTGATGATGATCTTTTTCCCGGGAATGCGGTAGCCGTTGTTCCGAAGCGCCGATTCGATGCGCTGGTGGCTCTCCTTCACAGCGTTGTCGGGCAAACCTACCATGAAAAACTGAATCCCCTGGTCCATGTATACTTCAACGGTGACAGTGATCGCCTGGATTCCGAAGACTGCGCTGCCAAATGTCTTTACAAGCATCTAAAAGCATTTATTGCTTAATCCGCCTGAAGGTCAAAAGGTAATACGATTTCGGGAAAAAGTTATTAACAAAAAACGATAACCGGATCGGGCACGCCGTCAGGCACCCCGCGTTTCTTTTTATTTCTCCGGTTTGAAACGTGATGCAGAAAGGATCTTCTGGAAATCCCTTTCCTTCATCATTTCATCGAGGGTAACCGAAGTCTCATTCTCCATGAACTTCCGGACGATCTGCCAGCCAAGCCATTCGCCAAGGCGCGGCGGGGCCTCTTTTGCAAATCCCGCCGTAAAGGGTCCATCGGAAATAAAGGTCCTGATCAGCTTCGGATCGGTGGTGTACAACATCCGGTTTTCGATGATGGCGGCCCACACATGCGCTTCGTTCTTCACGATCCAGTCATACTGCTCCTGCGTGTAACTTATTTTAAAGCGATCAGGGACCGCGGGGATCATGGCATCGACAAAGTAAAGCCGCTTCCCGGCCTCGATCATTTGTTCGAGCAGGTTGTTTCCCGGAACCTGGCCCGGATAGGTAACCGTCGACAGGACCTTCATGCAGTCGGGCAGGATATCCCCTTCATTCATCCGCATGATCCGGTAAAAGGGCAAACCATCAGAGATATAGGGCTTAAAATCCTTACCGAGGTAGTTATCAAGACCGATCAGCATGACACTGTCGGCAAACTGTACCGGGTAATCATAATCGCCGCCCGAAATGTAGGCATACACCCTCGGGGAGGCAGCATGGGGGAAATAGTAACGGTAGTGCCTGAAGGCCTCCGTAAGTTCTTTTTCGAGGGAAGATACATGCTGGTACCTGGAGGCAACCGCATCATGAAACCCGGTATTCCTGGGACTCTCAAGGTAAGATTTCATATCGGCCAGCTTTCCCGGGTCGCCGAGGTCGGTCCCGAGAAAGAACCGGTAGGTTGGTCTCAGTGATTCCAGTTCGTTCTGCAAACGCGCAATATCCACCCTGAAAAGATCGAGGTCGTAACGATGAATGGTTACCGGGGACTGAATGGTTTTCGACACATCCGCATGGAGGCGGTCTTTCCCCGGCCCGCAGGCCGAAAGCATCAATGTCAAAGCAACGGAGGCTGCAAATAGGCAGGATTTAACAGGTATCATTTTGTGCATCATTTATTAAAAGGCATTTTTCACTAACGTTCGCATGTTTATAACGACATTCACGGTTGATTATTTTTGGATAAAATTATGAAGATTCATTCCACGACAGGAGGATTAATCGCTATTTTTGTTGCTGAACAACCCCGTAACAGCTGCAAACCCCACGAACATGAAAAAATGCTTACCCCTGATCATATTTACCGCACTTTTTTCCCTTTCAGTCCCCCTGTTCAGCCAGGTGAAACTGCCGTTCAAACTGGGTCTGCAGTTATCGCCCAATATCGGGTGGATGAACCCGGCAACGAAGGGATACAGCAACAACGGCGCAAACCTTGGCGCCACCATGGGACTGGTGGGCGATTTTTATTTTGCCGAGAATTATGCTTTCTCAACAGGGATCAACTTCCAGTTCCTGAACGGGAAGCTGAATTATGCCGATTCTGTTACAGGCACCGTGAGCAAGAAGCTCGAAAACGGCGAGGTGTTCCGGAAATACCAGTTTCTTTACCTGGAAATACCCCTGATGATCAAGATGAAAACCAAAACGTTCGGCAAAGTATCCTATTACGGGCAGATCGGCCTTGGCACCGCATTCCGGCTGAAAGCCACCGTAAAGGAACATTTTGTCCCCGACAACGGCCTGACCGAAGATAATTCCCTTGACTTCGACCAGGGCACCACCCTGGTGCGCGAATCCATCAAGATAGGCGGCGGTTGCGAGTATCATCTCGACGAGTCGACCAGGATCATGGTCGGCCTCTCCTATTCCAACTCCCTCAACAATGTGCTTACAGGGTCAAACAGGAAAAGTTACCTGAATGAAAAGAGCATGCTGAACTACGCTGAACTATCAATCGGCATTCTATTTTAAACGGGTCATGAAGATCGCACTTGCACAACTGAACTTCCGCGTTGGTGATTTCACTGAAAATGTTTCACGGATCATCGGGACCATTGAAAAAGCGAAATCGGCCGGGGCCGGTCTCGTTGTTTTCGCAGAGCTTTCGGTGTGTGGTTACCCCCCGCGCGATTTTCTTGAATTCGACGATTTCATCCGCAGGTGCGATGAGTCAGTAAACGCCATTGCAGCAGCATGCACCGGCATTGCAGCCATCGTAGGCGCTCCTTCCGTCAACCCGGCACCGAAGGGGAAACCGCTTTATAATACCGCTTTTTTCCTTGCCGGCGGGAAGATTCTGGCAAGGATTCATAAAACCCTGCTGCCGAATTACGATGTCTTCGATGAATACCGTTATTTTGAGCCCAACCGGCTTCAGCCCTCTGTTGTAGAATGGCAGGGTTACCGTTTTGCCCTTACCATCTGCGAGGATTTGTGGAACATTGCCGACGACCCGCTTTATGTCCGCAACCCGATGGACGACCTCACCGGACTCAATACCGATGTCCTGATCAACATTGCAGCCTCACCGTTCAATTATAACCAGGCCAGGACAAGGCTTGACATTCTTTCAAGGAATGCAAAAACGTACAACCTGCCCGTTGTTTATGTCAACCAGGTGGGCGGGCAAACTGAACTTGTTTTCGACGGCGGATCGCTGGTGCTCGATGCAGCCGGAGTGGTTGTTGCCGGGCTCAGGCAATTTGAAGAGGACCTGCAGGTTGTCGAAATTCCAAAAAAGGAACACCCCAAAGAACAAGAAACGGATAAGACCCTGGAACCACCTATCATACAACCAAATCCTCAAATCCTCAAATCCCCAAATCCCCAATTCCCCGAATCCCCAAATCCCCAAATCCTCAAATCCCCAAATTCTCCGATTGTCAGCATTTTCGATTTCACCTCCCCCGAAACCTCCTCGCTGATATACCATGCCCTCGTTCTCGGCATCCGCGATTACTTCGGCAAACTGGGCTTTCAGAAGGCAGTCCTGGGGCTTTCGGGCGGAATTGATTCGGCCGTTACGCTGGTACTGGCCGTTGCCGCCCTGGGCCGCGAAAACGTGAGGGCCATCCTGTTGCCATCGCAGTACTCGTCGGACCACAGCATCACCGATGCCAGGCTGATGGCTGAGAACCTAGAGGTTCCGTACGACATTATCCCGATCGAAGGCGCTTTCCGGTCGCTGGAACTGACCCTCGAACCGTACTTTACCGGGTTTCCTTTCAACCTTACCGAGGAGAACATCCAGGCGCGGATCAGGGGGGTGATCCTCATGGCGTTGTCGAACAAATTCGGGTATATCGTATTGAACACTTCCAACAAAAGTGAAGCAGCGGTGGGGTACGGCACACTTTATGGCGACATGTGCGGCGGGTTGTCGGTGCTGGGCGATGTTTACAAGGTGCAGGTGTATTCCCTGGCCCGGTACATCAACCGCGAATCGTTCATTATTCCCGAAAATACCATCCTGAAACCACCCTCCGCGGAGTTGCGTCCCGGGCAAAAGGATTCGGATTCACTGCCCGAATATGAAATCCTTGACCAGATATTGTTCCGGTACATTGAACAGCGAACAGGTCCCGATGAACTTATCCGGGGCGGCTTTGACGAGCGCACGGTGCGCAGGGTCCTCAAACTTGTCAACACAAACGAATACAAGCGGGCACAAACCCCGCCGGTCCTCCGTGTTTCACCAAAGGCTTTCGGCATGGGCCGCAGGATGCCGATCGTTGCCAGGTACCTCTCTTAGGAAATGGCCCCCTGCCCTGCCCCTGAATGGGAACAGGCAAGAGGCCGCTTTATTAAAACTCCTTATTCGGCAGTAACCGATTCCACAGACTTTATCTCGGGAATGGCCCGGATAACTGCAGCCTCGATCCCGTTCTTGAGGGTCATGCGGCTGTGGGGGCAATTCCCGCACATGCCCAGCAACCTGATGTTTACCGTGTTGTCCTCGGTCAGATCGACATACTCCACATCGCCGCCATCGGCCTGCAGGTATGGACGGATCTGCTCTATGACGTTTTTTACTTTTGATACAAGTTCTTCATTTGCAACCATGGGAAAAATTTATTGAGTTAAAAATTTGATTAATATCTGTCTGAATCCCACCATGTCACCTTGTTACCAGTGACCATGTTTTTACTGCGTCCCCCCTCCAAATATATCCTTAATGGAGTTGCTGATGGCGATCTGCCTGGCAACGTTTTCGGCAAAATCGACAAAAGCCGCCGTTACCGGCGAACTGTCATCCATGGTAACCGGGATACCGGCATCACCCGATTCGGCGATGGCAGCAACGATGGGAATCTGTCCGAGCAGGGGTATGTTGAGTTCGGAGGCAAACTTTTTGCAGCCACCCTCGCCAAAAATGAAATATTTCTTACCGGGCATATCCGGCGGGATGAAATAGGCCATGTTTTCAACCAGTCCGAGGATCGGGATGTTGATCTTGTCGTTACGGAACATGTCGGCTGCCTTACGCACATCGGCAATGGCCACCTGCTGCGGTGTGCTCACGATGATCGCCCCGGTTAGCGGGAAATCCTGGATGAGGGTCAGGGGAATGTCGCCGGTTCCGGGGGGAAGATCGATCACCATGTAGTCAAGATCTCCCCACTCGGCGTCGTTGAACAACTGGCGCAGAGCCATGGAAGCCATGGGGCCACGCCATATGAGTGCTTTCGACGGGTCGACAAAGAAGCCGATGGACAGCACCTTCAACCCGAATTTCTCAAACGGGTAAACGTAGGTTTTGCCGTCCTTGTCGAATCCCGTGGGCCGTTCATTGAGCATCCCGAACATCATGGGAATGGAGGGTCCGTAAATGTCGGCATCGATGAGCCCGACCTTTGCGCCACTCCTGGCAAGGGCAACTGCCAGGTTTACGGCAACCGTCGATTTGCCGACACCGCCCTTGCCCGAACCAACGGCAATGATGTTTCTTACATTTTTAAGCATCACATCACTCTCTTTTCGCCGGGAGGTGACATTGGAGGTCATGTTTACCTCCACTTCAACTGCAGGATCTACATACTGGTGGATGGCGTCCACACAGGCCTGCCTGATCTGGTTTTTCAACGGACATGCAGGGGTGGTGAGCACCACGTCAAAACTGACCTTATTGCCGTCAGTCTTAACGTTTTCAATCATGTTCAGGGTTACCAGGTCCTTTTTCAGGTCGGGGTCGTCCACATGCCTTAAGGCATCAATAACGTTTGAATTATCTATGGTCATGAATTTTTAGTTAGTATTGAAAAATTAAATTAATTCCCTGGCGGGGTCCCAGAAAAGTTCCGCGAACCTGACCACCTGGTTATCCTTCACCTCAACCCCTTCATTTTCGAGCAGTTGCTGCATTATGGCCGGGCTCCCGAAGTGGTGCCTGCCGGTGAGCAGCCCGTTGCGGTTAACCACGCGGTGCGCAGGGATGCGGGTTACGCTGGTATGCGAGGCATTCATCGCCCAGCCTACCATTCTTGCCGAACCCTTTGTTCCAAGGAACGCTGCGATCGCCCCGTAGGAGGTGACCCTGCCAAAAGGGACCAGTTGAACGACGGCAAAAACACTTTCAAAAAATGTTCCGGAATCTGCGTGCCCCGTTCCAGCCATCAGAGCGCATCTTTCAGGTCCAGCAGGAAACCTTTAAGCCGGTTCAGGGAGTCAATCACCACAACCTGGTTTAAAACATCCTGCTTGTTTTCCTTGAGTTTGTCCTTCGCGCCCTGCAAGGTATAACCCCGTTCCTTGACAAGGTGGTATATGATCCTGAGGTTGTCGAGGTCCTGGGAAGTGAAAAGCCGGTTCCCTTTTTTGTTTTTCTGTGGTTTCAGGATATCGAATTCCTTTTCCCAATACCTGATGAGCGAAGGGTTTACCTCAAATAGGCTGGCAACCTCCCCGATTGAATAATATAATTTCCCGATCTTTTTTTCTCGTTGCAGCATCAGGTATCAGGCTTAATCCATGGTTTGTGAAGGACGCGAAGACAATTCCAGCATCAGCTGGTACTGGGCAGGCGACAGGTCATTGAAAAAGAAATAGATCGGGTTTACGGCAATACCGTTCTTCCTGACTTCATAGTGCAGGTGTGGCGATGTCGACTTGCCTGTGTTCCCGACATAACCGATGATCTGGCCACGAAGGATTTTCTGCCCGGGTTTCACAAATATCCTTGACAAGTGGGCATAAACCGTCTGATAGCTGTATCCGTGATCTATCTTGATCTCGTTACCATAGCCGCCTTCCACATCAGGCCCGGCATCCGAAACCGTACCGTTGCCGGTGGCGTAAACCTCGGTACCAATGGTTGCAGAAAAATCCATCCCTTCATGAAACTTGCGGACCTTGTAAAAGGGGTCGACACGGGCACCGAAATAGGAGCCGATCCTTTTCAGGTCCTTGTTGTTCACCGGCTGGATGGCAGGGATCGAAACCAGCATCTTTTCCTTGTTTTTCGCAAGGTTGAAAACTTCGTCGAATGACTTCGACTGAACATACAGTTTCCCCAGGATCTTGTCCATGTTCCTGGCAGTTTCGGACATCAGTTCCGAATTAGAATATCCTTTGAGGGCCTCGTAACGGTCGATGCCGCCGATTCCGGCCGAACGCATCGAACTAGGGATCGGCTCGGCTTCAAAAATGACACGGTAGATGTTGTCGTCGCGGTCCTGGAGATCCGTGAGAATCCGTTTCACCTTACCAAGCTGGTCATTGATGATCTGGTACTGGAGTTTCATCTGGTCAATCTCCCGCTTCTGGGACTTTTCCTTCGGTGAGTCAATAAAATTGTATGCCAGTACCAGTACGACCGCGGCAAATACCACACCCGTCGACAGGTGCGAGAAAAAATACAACAAACGCTTCCGCATTGTTGTTTGCACCCGGTCAAAGGTCAGAGATTTTTTATTGAACTTGTACTTTACCTTGCTCATCGACAGGTAAATAAAGAATTAGTCAAAACAGGGGGGCTAACACCTACAAAATTAAGTAAATAATTAACTTTGCAGCCGTTCCCCGGTTTTAAAAAATGTTAAAGTTTGTTAATCTATTGTTAATCTTATAATTACACGGAAATTGAAACTGCCGGCCATCCTCTGCGAGGCAGCCGGGTCGCAGTTCTTCAGCCCCCCGCCCGAACCCAGAAAAAATACCAGCCATGAATTCTACCGATATCCGCCAGACATTTCTCGACTTTTTCAGGTCAAAACAACATGAAATCGTACCCTCCGCTCCCATGGTCGTCAAGAATGACCCTACCCTGATGTTTACCAATGCCGGGATGAACCAGTTCAAGGACATTTTCCTGGGCAACCGGGAGAGCACCTTTCCAAGGGTGACAGACACCCAGAAATGCCTTCGTGTTTCAGGGAAGCACAACGACCTGGAGGAGGTCGGGCACGACACCTACCACCATACCATGTTCGAGATGCTTGGAAACTGGTCTTTCGGCGATTATTTCAAGAAAGAGGCCATTGCATGGGGCTGGGAATTGCTTACAGAGGTCTTTAAAATCGACCCTTCCACATTGTATGTCACTGTTTTCGAAGGGGATGAAAACGAAGGACTTGCCCGTGACCATGAAGCTTTTGATTTCTGGAAGCAGCACATCCCGGAAGAGCGGATCCTGCCGGGATCGAAAAAGGATAATTTCTGGGAAATGGGCGATACCGGTCCCTGCGGCCCCTGTTCCGAAATCCACGCCGACATCCGCGACGAAGCCGAAAAGGCCCGGATCCCCGGGAAGGACCTGGTGAATAAAGGAGATCCCCATGTCATTGAAATCTGGAACCTTGTGTTTATCCAGTACAACCGCATGTCGACCGGGCAGCTGGTCGAGCTGCCGGCAAAGCATGTCGACACCGGGATGGGTTTTGAGCGGCTGTGCATGGTGATGCAGAAAACCATGTCGAATTACGATACGGATGTATTCCAGCCGATCATCCAGGCCATTGCAGCAAAAGCAGGGATACCATACGGCCGCGGGTCGAGGAGCGACATCGCCATGCGGGTCATCGCCGACCACCTGAGGGCGATATCCTTTGCCATTGCCGACGGCCAGCTGCCGTCGAATGTCAAGGCGGGCTATGTCATCCGCAGGATCCTGCGCCGTGCCGTTCGCTATGGGTATGCATTCCTCGATTTCAAGGAACCGTTCATCAACGAACTGGTTCCCGTGCTCATCAGCCAGATGGGAGCTGTATTCCCTGAAATCGTAGCGCAAAAGGACCTGATCATCAATGTGATAAGAGAAGAAGAGGCTGCCTTCCAGCGCACGTTGTCAACCGGCATCCTGCGGTTCAATAATTATATCGGGACGTCCCGGAGCGAAATACCCCAAACCCAGCCCGGCGGAACAAAGGTCATTGACGGATTGTTCGCTTTTGAACTCTTCGATACCTTTGGTTTTCCCATAGACCTTACCGACCTGATGGCCCGCGAGATCGGCTGGAGTATCGATATGGTGGGCTTTTCAAAGGGGCTCGCCGAACAGAAAGCCCGTTCGCGGCAGGATGCGGTGGTGGATGCTTCCGACTGGGTGATCCTCATTCCGGACGCCGGCCTTCCTGAATTCGTGGGCTACGACGCGATCAGGGTTGAAACGGAGATCTCGCGCTACCGGAAGGTCGTGACAAAGGGGCAGGAGCTTTACCATGTCGTCCTGTGCCAAACGCCGTTTTATGCAGAATCGGGGGGACAGGTCGGCGACAAAGGATGGCTGATTTCGGGTGATGAAAAAATCGAGGTGGTTGATACCGTGAAGGAGAACGAACTGAGCATGGTGATCGCGAAATCGGTCCCGGCGAACCCGGCACTCCGTCTTACCGCGCAGGTCGACCCTGCCAAAAGAACGAACATAGCCAACAACCATTCGGCGACGCACCTCATGCATGCAGCCCTGCGTGCAGTCCTGGGCAGCCATGTGGAACAGAAGGGATCGCTTGTTGACGAAAACAGGCTCCGGTTCGACTTCACCCATTTCGCAAAGATGACCCGTGAAGAAATTGCCCAGGTGGAGTCGATCGTTAATGCCAGGATCAGGGAAAACATCCTGCTGAAGGAAGACCGGTCGGTACCGGTTGCCGTAGCCAAAGCCAGGGGAGCCATGGCTCTTTTCGGCGAAAAATACGGGGACCTGGTGCGCATGATCACCTTTGATCCCGGCTTTTCCGTTGAACTTTGCGGCGGGACCCACGTCCCTGCCACCGGGCAGATCGGGTTGTTCAAGATCACATCGGAGGGGGCCATAGCCGCCGGCATCCGCCGCATCGAAGCCATCACGGCTTCAAAAGCGGAAGAGTACTGGAATTCGCGCGAAATGCTCCTCGAGGCGATCAGCGAACTGCTGAAACATCCCAAAGAACTGCTCAAAGGGGTCGGCCATCTCCTCGACGAGAACGGCGACCTTAAAAAGCAGGTTGCCGAACTGGGCAAACTGAAGCTTGTCCAGATCAGGGAGGAGTATGCAGCAAAAGTGCAGCATTACAACGGCGTCAATTTCCTGACCACCAAGGTCGATCTGGATGGTGAAACCCTGAAAAACCTGGCCTACGAACTGAATGCCTCCATCCCCGACCTGTTCCTCGTTTTTGCAACCGAATCGGAAGGAAAGGCAACCCTCACCGTGATGCTTTCGGATAACCTGGTGAAAGAGCGGAAACTCCATGCGGGCAATATCATCCGCGAGATCGCCAAAGAGATCCAGGGCGGAGGCGGCGGTCAGCCGCACATCGCTTCCGCGGGTGGAAAAAACCCGGCCGGGATCCCGGCAGCACTTGAAAAGGCAAGGGGATTTATCATGAATTCATAGGATCAGGATGAATACCCGGGAAATCTTCGATTACATTCATTCCTTCGGGACAGAAAACAGCAATCCCGTCATCGTTGGAAAATACCAGAGATATTTCAGGGAGGGGTATGATGCCTATGGTTTAAGCAAGGAACAGGTTGACGCCCTTGTTCAGCATATCGTGGGTCTGCCCGGGATGAACCCCGGGCAACTCCAGGCTGCCACCCTCCGGCTTGTTGCCTCTCCAAAATACGAGATGACGGTGATCTCCATCAGGCTCCTGCTCGAAGTTAAAAAGAGCTGGACTGCCGAAACATTGGAAACCGTTGAACAGTGGTTTTCGGCCGGGATCACCAACTGGGCGCAAACCGATTATATCTGCGGGGAACTGATGAACCTCTTCTTTAAAAAAGGGCTGGTCAGCCTCGCCTCCATCGAACCCTGGAGAACCGCTGAAAATAAATTCCAGCGGCGCGCGGCGGTGGTAAGCCTGATCAAACCAATGAAGCTTTCGACGGACTTCGGGCCCTGGTTTGACTTTATCGAACCGATGATGCACGACCCGGAGCGCGTGGTTCACCAGGGACTCGGATGGTTCCTGCGTGAAGCATGGAAAAAGCAGCCTGGCTTCACTGAACCTTTTTTGCTGAAGTACAGGAATACGGCCCCGAGGCTTATCTTCCAATATGCCACCGAGAAGATGACAACCGAAGGGAAGGAGAGGTTCAGGAAGGAAAAGATTTGAGGATTTGAAAATTTGAGGATGTGAGGATGTCAGGATGATGAGAGTGGTTAGGTGATTTCCGAGTAATTTTTAATTTTTTAATTTTTAATTTCATGTTACCGCGGTTTGAGGAGATCAGCAACAATGCCTGGCCGGCCCTTCAGACGATCCAGTACGACGGCTGGCTCCTGCGCTTTGCAAACGGGGTCACCAAGCGGTCGAACTCGGTTGGGATGCTCTATCCATCCACCCTCGACCCTGAGGAAAAGATTGCATTTTGCGAAAAGCTGTACCTTGCCCGCCAGGTTGCACCCTGTTTTAAGATCACGTCGCTGACCGATCCCCCCGACATGGACGCCCGCCTTGAAAGGCGGGGCTATTTTATTCAATCCGTTGTATCCTTCCAGGTTTTTGAACTTGTCAACATCCCCTGTGAACCCATCAGCGAGGTCACGATCGAAACCAGGCTGAACCCTCGCTGGATTGACGACTTCATCAGGATGAACGGTTTTCCCCGGGCGCGCAGGCAAACCTACATCGCCATTATGGAGCAGATCATCACGCCAAAATGCCTGGTCTCCATCTCCCGCGACCGCAAAACAATCGGGGTGGGACTGGGCGTTGTTGAAGGTCCCTATATCGGGCTTTTTGATATCGTGATCGACCCGGCGTTCCGTAATACCGGGCTGGGTTACCTCATCGTAGAAAACCTGATGCGCTGGGGCAGGAAAAACGGCGCCTCCACCGCCTACCTGCAGGTTCTCACCGACAACATGCCCGCCATCAGGCTGTATGAAAAAATGGGATTTAAAGAAATTTACCGTTACTGGTACCGGATGAAGCGATGGAAAGTTCAGCCTGGAAGGTGACACCCTCGGTGAATGCCGTCCTGGGCGCCACCTATGCCATAACCGACCACCTCCTTTTTGGCGCGGAGATCACCCCCGGCATTGCATATTCGTACGGGAAGACGAAAACCACAACCAACTCGCAGACCCTTGAATCAACCAATACCTCGTATTCATTCGGGTTCAACAGCAACTCGTCCAAACTGACACTCGCTTACAGCTTCGGGAAGTAAATGAGCATCAGAAAAACCGCTGCACCTCCTTTTTGATGGCATCCAGCGCAACGTCAACGGCAATCTGCCCGCGGGTAATGGAACTCTCGAACACCTCTCTTACCAACTCCGAAGCAGAAGCCTCCTGGCCTACCCTGGCGGTGGCCTGGTTGATCATGGAAATCGTTTCCTCCTTCGCATTTTTCACCAGTTCCCAGGCGTTGACCGAAATATAGAGTTGCTGCGAGAGGTTGTATTCGAACTCTTCACGGATGGTCTTCACAAGCAGTGATTGCAGCTGCCCTGCACTGATCCCGGGACTGTTGAGCCGCATCAGCAGGTTGGAGGGATGGATCCGCTCCAGGAAAAGGACAAACCGTTCACAGGCCTGCAGGCGCAGGGGCATGACGGCCTTTGCTTCGTCACCGGCGGTCGCCGCGGGAACCGCCGGTTTCGCGGCGTGTTTCAGGTAATACCACAGGAGGAAAAAGGCGCCGCTGAAAAAAAACAGCAACCTGATGATCATACCGGCCAGGTGAACCATTACATGCGGATGAAAGGAGGGTTCCATAATTCTTTTTTACAAAAATAGGAAAAACAGGAATCTTCATCCCTTTATTTTCCTGAATTCGTTATACGTTGTCCGTAAAATTTTCTAAATTTGTTCTTTTTTTCAAAAACTTCATTTTCACACTCTTAGAACTACT
Source organism: uncultured Bacteroidales bacterium (assembly GCA_903845055.1). Classification (GTDB taxonomy): domain Bacteria; phylum Bacteroidota; class Bacteroidia; order Bacteroidales; family FEN-979; genus CAIVAT01. The sequence continues at coordinate 23,143 of CAIMWF010000057.1, forward strand.
ATGACAACACTTGCCAACAGAATTCAGTACCTGGCCGAAAGTGAAACCCTGGCCATGTCGCGCAAGAGCCGCGAACTCAAAGCAGAAGGGCACGATGTGATCAACCTGAGCCTCGGGGAACCCGATTTCAACACCCCCGATTACATCAAAAATGCCGCCAAGGAGGGTATTGATCAGAATTATACTTTTTATTCGCCCGTGGCCGGTTATGAAGACCTGCGCAAAGCCATCTGCGTAAAACTGAAACGCGACAACAACCTCGATTACGACTGCAGCCAGATCGTGGTCTCCACCGGCGCCAAACAATCCATCGCCAATGTCATGCTGAGCCTGGTGAACCCCGGCGATGAAGTGCTGGTACCTGCACCCTACTGGGTGTCCTACAAAGAGATCATCAAGGTTGCCGAAGGAAAATCGGTTTTTATCCCGGCTACCATTGAAAATAATTTCAAGATCACCCCGCAACAGCTGGAGGCCGCCATCACCCCCAAAACGAAATTATTGATTTACAGCTCACCCTGCAATCCCACCGGGTCGGTTTACACGCGCGAAGAGCTGAAAGGCATCGCCGATGTGATGGTTAAATACCCGAACATCACCATCGTGGCCGATGAGATTTATGAGCACATCAATTTCGTGGGGAAACACGAAAGCATTTGCCAGTTCCCTTACATCAAGGACCAGGTGGTGCTGATCAACGGCGTTTCCAAAGGGTATGCCATGACAGGCTGGAGGATCGGCTTTATCGCCGCCCCTATCGCCATTGCCAAAGCCTGCGACAAACTCCAGGGACAATTTACTTCAGGCGCCTCATCCATTGCCCAGCGGGCCGCACTTACCGCTTTCATCAACGAACCTGGAAGCACACCCGACATGAAGACCATGCAGCAGGCCTTCCGCGAACGACGTGACCTGATGCTCGAACAACTGTCGGCCATCCCGGGCATGAAGCTCAACCACCCCGACGGAGCCTTTTACATTTTCCCGGATATCTCCTGGTACTTCGGCAAATCAAACGGCACCATCACCATCACGAACGCCAACGATTTGTGCATGTACCTGTTGAATACCGTATTCGTCGCCCTCGTTCCCGGCGATGCCTTCGGCGATCCTAACTGCATCAGGTTCTCCTATGCCACCAGCAAGGAAAAGCTTATGGAGGCGGTAAGGAGGATAAAGAAGGCACTGGGAGAGCTAAAATAAGGTAGCGAGGTAGCGAAATAGCGAAATGGAGAAATGGCGAAAAAATTCAATCCTAAATTTTTATAAAAAATATTCATATGCAAATCAGTAAAAAAGTTGAAAATTGGGTAAAAGGTTGGTCTGACCTTTGCCAGCCCGATGCAATCCACTGGTGCGACGGATCAGCGGAGGAGAACCAGAAATTGCTCGACATGATGGTTTCTTCGGGGATGGCCGTGAAGCTGAACGAAGCCAAACGCCCCGGCAGTTATTATTTCCAGAGCGACCCGAGCGATGTTGCACGTGTGGAGAACCGCACCTTCATCTGTTCGGCAAAGCAGGAAGATGCAGGACCAACAAACAACTGGATGGCCCCCTCCGAGATGAAAAAAATTCTAACGGAGGAGTACCGCGGCTGCATGAAGGGCCGTACCATGTATGTCATCCCCTTCAGCATGGGGCCCCTCGGATCAAAGATTGCCCACATCGGCATCCAGATCACCGACTCCCCTTACGTTGTTGTGAACATGCGCATCATGACCCGTATGGGCAGCGCCGTACTTAACCTGCTTGGGGAGGGCGATTTTGTGCCCTGCATTCATTCCGTCGGTGCTCCCCTCGCCCCCGGCCAGGCCGACGTAAAGTGGCCCTGCGCCCCCATCGAAAAGAAATACATCTCCCACTTCCCCGATACAAACGAAACCTGGTCGTTCGGAAGCGGTTACGGCGGAAACGCCCTGCTCGGCAAGAAATGCTTCGCGCTGCGCATTGCCTCCAACATGGCCCGCCGCGAAGGATGGATGGCCGAACACATGCTCATCATGGGCATCACCAATCCTGAGGGTGTAAAACGCTACGTTGCGGCGGCTTTCCCCAGCGCCTGCGGCAAGACCAACCTCGCCATGCTGATCCCAAACATCCCGGGGTGGAAGGTTGAAACCGTGGGTGATGATATTGCCTGGATGAAATTCGGCGACGACGGCAGGCTCTATGCCATCAACCCCGAAGCCGGCTTTTTCGGCGTGGCTCCCTTCACCTCCATGGAAACCAACCCCAATGCCATGCTTGCTTGCAGGGCCAATTCTATTTTCACCAATACAGGGCTCACCCCCGACGGTGATATCTGGTGGGAAGGCATCGGCAGCGACATCCCCGAAGGGACCATTACCTGGACCAATGAGGTTTACGATAAAGCCAACGGAAAACCGGCGGCGCACCCCAACGCAAGATTTACCGCGCCTGCCAGTCAGTGCCCGGTCATTGACAAGGACTGGGAAAATCCGAAAGGGGTGCCCATTTCAGCATTCCTGTTCGGAGGTCGCCGCCCAGGCACCGTTCCCCTGGTTTACCAGGCATTCAACTGGAATCATGGCGTATTCATGGGTTCGATCGTAGGATCGGAAGTCACCGCCGCGGCCATCGGGCTGAAGGCCGGCGTGCGCCGCGACCCGTTCGCCATGCTCCCGTTCTGCGGGTATCACATGGGCGATTATTTCGGACACTGGGCATCCATCGGGGCCAACGCTCCGGATAAATCCAAATTACCGGGAATCTTCAACGTAAACTGGTTCCGCAAAGGTCCCGACGGGAAATTCCTGTGGCCGGGATATGGTGACAATATCCGCGTGCTGAAATGGATCTTCGAACGCATGGAAGGTACCGCAGGGGCCGTGCAGACCCCCATCGGGTTCGTTCCTGAAAAGGGTTCGGTCGATGTGAGCGGGCTCAGCGGCATGGAAGAGCGCATGGACACCATCCTGAAGGTTGACCGTCTTGAATGGCTTGCTGAATGTGACCTCATCGCAGAACACCAGCAGCAGTTCGGCGACCGGCTCCCGAAGGAGATGTCGGACCAATTCGAATCGCTCAAGGACAGGCTTGAAAAATGGTAAAAGACTGAATGGAGGAATCGAAGATATATACGAAAGGCGGCGACAAAGGGGAAACCTCCCTTCTGGGAGGAACCCGTGTCGCCAAAAGCCATGAGCGTGTGGAGGCTTACGGGAACCTGGATGAACTGAACTCGTTTATCGGCATGATCCGCGACCTTGAGGTCGCGCCGCATTACCGGGATGTGCTGATCCGCATACAGGAATGCCTGTTCATCGCCGAAGCGCTTGTCGCCAGGGACCCCGGCATACAGACCCGGGAACTGCCGTTACTGGATGAAACGGACATCCTCCTGCTTGAAAGAGAGATCGATGCCATGAACGGGGAATTGCCCCCCCTGGCGAATTTTATCCTCCCCGGAGGTCATGTCATCGTCTCCGCCTGCCATATTGCAAGAACGGTTTGCCGCCGGGCCGAGCGGTCGCTGATCAGGTTAAGCATGGCCAGCCCCGTTGATGATATAATAATTCGCCTGCTGAACCGTTTGTCAGATTACCTGTTTGTCCTGGCACGAAAAACCGGGAAAGATGCCGGTGCGACGGAGACTTCCTGGATTGTTAAAAATAAGGCTTGACTTTCTGATTTTTTTTTTTATACTTTTGCAAAAACTTCAAAAACAACTTATAAATGTACTGGACACTCGAATTGGCCTCAAAACTGGAAGATGCTCCCTGGCCTGCCACCAAGGAAGAGCTGGTCGATTGGGCGATCCGATCGGGCGCGCCACAGGAGGTTATTGAAAACTTAAGGGAGATCGAGGATGAAGGCGAATCCTACGAACGTATCGAAGATATCTGGCCTGATTATCCTACCAAAGACGATTTTTTCTTCCACGAAGACGAATATTAATTACAAATTAATATTTAATAATTACTAATTATCTCCATGTCAGTATTCCTGAGAACCAGTAATTTGTAATTAGTAATCAGTAATTATTTTCCCCCGTTTCCATTGATAAAGAAGCTGAAGTTCACGCTGCCGTAATTCCGGTGCTGGGTGAAGTACGGGTGTTTCTCAAACTTATAGCTGTCGGAATGTTCGAGGACGAGGAGCCCTTCATCGACCAGAAGCCCCGACTGAAAGATGAGGTCGGGTATCGACTCGATCCCTTCAAGATCGTAAGGCGGATCGGCAAATACCAGGTCGAAACTGAAGACCATGTGCTTGATGAAGACAAAACTGCTGGACTTCACCGGCTTTAAATTTGTTTCACCGAATTCGGCCGCCGTTTTACGGATGAATTCGATACAGCGGGGATTGGAATCAACGGCCGTAACCTCCTTCACCCCCCTTGAGAGGAATTCAAAGGCGATGCTCCCGGTACCCGAAAAAAGATCAAGCACCTTCAGCGATTCATAATCAACCATGTTGTTGAGTACGTTGAACAGCCCCTCCTTGGCAAAATCGGTCGTTGGCCTTACCGGCAGGTTCACCGGTGGCTGGAGCCTGCGCCCCCTGTATTTGCCGCTTACAATCCGCATGAGAAAAAATTAAACAATGTGTAAAAAGCCTGGGGCTGCAGTTGGTTCAGCATATAGCTGTATTTTACTGTCTCATTCCTGCGCCCGAATTCCACATGCCTGACATACCTGAATAAAAGTTCAACCAGTTGGTCGCCATTGCTGACATTGCCCAGAAGCACCAGCGGCAGTGTTTCGGGGTTGAAATTGAGCTGCTCCAGGACAAAAACAAGGTAATAGGCAACATCTTCCGGCTCCTGGAAGGCGAAGGTATTAAAATAGGACATCTGTTTGCCGTCAAAAATGGCCAGATCGAAATGGGAATTCCTCAGGTGAAGAAAAACCCGGGGGGAGTGAATCCTGTTTTTGTAATTGACCCAGATGCTGGCAATCAGGATACTGGAGGCATGAACGGTCGTGCCTGGCTGAAAGTACCTGCTGATGGCATTTCTGATGTAACCGGGCATGGTAAAAAGCTGGTACGCGTCCATCGACAGCAGGTGATCGCAAAAAACTTCTTCCTCCCCTTCCTTGCCGAAATTGAACGCGAAATATTTCTCCTTTTCGCCCGGCAGGAACAATGGAGCCGGCACCAGGGTTGATTTACTACCCTCCCAGGCGACCCTGGTCTGCCTGTATGAGGCTGCAAGCCAGGGAATGGAATCGAAAACGCTTTCAAGAAAATCGGGATAGGAAATTTCCCGGCCTGCCAGGGAGGTGATCTGCCTGACATCTGTCTTCAGCAATTGTTGCAGCCCGACGAACCGGTTGCGTTTGAAATCAAGGATGCAATAGGTTAAATGGTTATCACTGAATATGACCGACAAACCGCAATCCCCGGTATCCTTTGGGTTGAATACGTTGTCCATCAAATTTAAACCAACCGTAAAATACTCAGCCATAACTGATTGCTACACGATGAATAACACACCTATCGTCAGTGCAATGATAAGAAGAAAAGCCGGAACAAGGCTGATCGCCGCCTTTTTCCCTCCAAAAAAACTGCCGTAGAGCATTTTCATGGCATTGTTGCTGATGATCGCCTGGAAGGTGGCGTATATGACAAGATCCAGCGCGCCCTCATATTTTCCCTGGAAAAGGTTGACCAGGAACGGGTCGATGTCGACCAGTCCCACGATATACGAAAGAATGTGGAGCCCGGGAGCCCCGAAACGGTTCATCATGCCATAGGTGATAAAGGTGAAGGCAACGTAGAGAGCCGTAAAGATCAGGGCGGCCTTGAATTCAAGCGGGTTCTTGTCGTCATGCAGTTCCTGGTCGAAGGTGGTGATCAGCCGGTTCCTGTAGTAAAGGATTCCGACGCCGGTGGCTGCCGACAGCAGGGAGAGGGCGATTAAAAAAGGCCAGACCCTGGTAAAAAGCGGCTGGCTGAATACCAGGATGAGGATGAGGATGCGCAGGTAGGAAACAGCGGTGGCGAAAATGATCCCCGCCATGTACTGGTTGAGATGTTGCGGCTCCTTCCTGCTTTTCTTCGCCAGGATGATGGTTGTCGCCGTGCTGGAATACAACCCGCCCAGGATGCCTGAAAGGATGATGCTGGCCCCGGGAAAGACAAATTTTTTGAGCAGATAGCTGATGTACGAAATGGATGAAATAACCACCACGGCCAGCCATATTTTATAGGGAGAAAGGCTTAACCCCGTAAGGATGGGCTTGTCGGGGACGATGGGAAGAATGACGCCTGCGATGATGAGAAATTTGGCAAGGGTGATGAATTCGTACCGGTCGAACTTCAGGGATATGGTGGTGAAGGTATCCTTCAGCTCCGTGAATATCAGCACGGTGACCACTACCAGCAGCACCATCCAGAGGGGTTGTGTGGTGATGAGCGGGCCCAGGCAGTAGGTGATCAGCGCCACAAAAATGGTGGTTGCCCCGAACTCCTTCAGATCACGGATGTGGTAATAATAGGAGATCCCCATTATCATGGCAAGCACCAGCCCCCCACCCATGAACAACACCGGTTGCTCACCCCCGATGATGTATAGGATAAAGCCAAGGATGCCGATAAAGGTGAAGGTCCTGTCGGTTCCGAAGGTGTGGTTCAGCTCATTGGTCACACTGTGGATCCTGCGCTGCGATAAACCGATCAGGAGTGAAAAAACGGTGACCAGGATGAAGTTGATCAGGTTTGCGGGGATGGTGCCGGTGAATTGCATGGGTCAGGAGATTAAAAGTGAGGTAGCGAGGCAGTGAGGTAGAGAGGTAGCGAGGTAGCGAAATAGCGAAATAGCGAAATGGTTAAAACAGGTACCATGTTATGATTCTGTTTGAGGTTGGTTGACCAGGTCATAGCCGGGGAGTTCCTTCAGGAAGGTATAGGTCCTTTTGGCGTGGTCGATATGGCAGGCAAAATGAGAGAGGCCATTGGTGACCAACAGGTAGCTGACCACCAGGGTCATGTTGTACATGGCCACCTGGTCGAAAACCGACTGGGTGATCTCCACCTGCGGGGCTTTGCATTCGATCACCAGTCCCGGGCTTCCGTCGGAGCGGTATGCCAGGATGTCGAAGCGCTTCTTCATCTGGTTGTAGTTCAGTTCGGCCTCCACCACGATCAGCGATGCGGGGAACCCGAGGCGGGTCACCATGAAATTCAGGAAATGCTGTCTGACCTGTTCTTCGGGAGTGAGCCTGACGAATTTCCGGCGGATCGGGTCGAAGATCTCGGTTTTCCCCGCAGAACCTTCACGGGTACGCGGAACATAATCCGGCAGGTTGAGTTGCTGTAACATACGGTAATGACAAATTTAGACAAAAATCTGACAAATCATTTATCTTTGCGACAACGATTTCACCCGGCCCGGTTATTCCTCCCCGGCCGTCTGAAATACAATGTCACCTTTTATGAAAACCAAAAAAGAGATCGTCGACAACTGGCTTCCGCGGTATACCGGAACTCCCCTTGAAAGTTTCGGCGATCTGATCCTCCTGACCAACTTCAGCAGCTATCTCGAACTTTTCTCAAAATTATACGGCGTCCCTGTCGTGGGCAAGGATAAAGCCATGCCCAGCGCCACCTTCGGACGCATCACCCTGATCAACTTCGGCATGGGCAGCCCCAACGCCGCAACCATCATGGACCTGCTCAGCGCGATCGCCCCCAAGGCGGCGCTCTTCCTTGGGAAATGCGGGGGGCTTAAGAAAAAATGCAAGGTTGGCGACATGATCGTTCCCATTGCCGCCATCCGTGGTGAAGGAACATCCGACGACTATTTCCACGAAAGGGTTCCGGCACTCCCAGCCTTCAACCTCCAGAAGATCATGTCGACGGTCATCCACAACCACCGGAAGGATTACTGGACCGGAACGGTCTACACCACCAACCGCAGGGTGTGGGAATACGACGAGGAATTTAAAAAACAGCTGCGCGAAACCCGCGCCATTGCCATTGATATGGAGTCGGCAACCCTGTTCATGGTAGGCTTTGCCAACGAGATACCCACCGGGGCCGTGCTGTTGGTTTCCGATCAGCCCATGGTTGGCCGGGGCATCAAAACCCAGGCAAGCGACCGGCTGGTCACGCAGAATTTCTCGGAAGAGCACCTGCGCATCGGGGTGGATACGATGCAGGACCTCATCGATAAGAAGCTGCTGGTGAAACACCTCCGGTTCGACTAAGCGCAAAGAGCTACCATGGCAGAAAAGAACAATATCAGTTTCGACAATCTCCTGGCCGACCTGAAAAACCAGATCTACTACCCGGTGTACCTTCTGCACGGGGATGAATCCTATTTCATCGACATGATCAGCGATTACATCGAACAGAACGTGCTGAGCGACCAGGAAAAGGAGTTCAACCAGACCATCGTTTACGGCAAGGACTCGGAGGTTCACACCCTGATGAGCTACGCCAGGCGGTTCCCGATGATGGCAAATTACCAGGTGCTCATCGTCAAGGAGGCCCAGGATCTCGAAAAGATCGAAGATTTCCAGTCCTACCTCGAAAACCCGCTCTCCTCCACCCTGCTGGTCCTCTGCTACAAATACGGCAAAGTCGACAAACGGAAATCCTTTTTCAAATCCATCGAAAAGCACGGGGTGACCTTTGAATCGGCCCGCATTTATGAAAACAAGATCCCCGACTGGATCAGCGATTACCTCCGCAGGAGAAAATACACGATCACGCCGAAGGCCGCGGCATTGCTCACCGAATTCCTGGGGGCCGACCTTGGAAAGATTGTCAACGAGATCCAGAAACTGCTCATCAATGTTCCCGCCGGCGCGGAGATCGACGAGGAATACGTGGAGAAGAACATCGGCATCAGCAAGGATTTCAACGTTTTTGAACTTCAGAAGGCCCTCGGGAAAAGGGATGTGCTGAAGGCCAACCAGATCATACTCTATTTTGCCGCCAACCCACGCGAAAACCCGCTGGTCAAGGTGATCCCGATCCTCTTTTCCTATTTTTCGAAGATCCTCAGTTACCATTATCTGCAGGACAAATCGCAGAATGCCGTTGCCATGGCCCTGGGGGTCAAGCCTTTCTTTGTGCAGGATTACCAGCAGGCAGCCCGTACCTTCCCGGTCGGCAAAGTTGTTTCAGTCATTTCGCTGTTGCGCACCTACGACCTGAAGGCGAAAGGGGTGGATAACGTTTCGGCAACGGACGGTGAACTGATGAAAGAATTGATTTTCAGGATCCTGCACTAAGATCATTCAACCCTGTAATTGTATTCCGACGACCGGTAAGTCTCTTCGATGATCTTGCTGTATTTTTCCACGATGAATTTGCGGCGAAGCTTCAGGGTCGGCGATATTTCGCCCGAATCGGTGTTCCATTCGGCATCGAGCAGCCTGAATTTCTTGATCTTGTTGCTCTGGTCGAGATCCTGGTTGAACCGTTCGATCTCCTGGCGAATCCTCCGGATGATGTTCGGATTCTGAACCGCCTTTTTCCGCGAACCAAAGGCGATGTGCTTGGCTTCGCACCATCCCGTCAGGTATTCAAAATTCGGGATGATCAGGGCGGCGGGGAAATTCCGGTTCTCGCCCACCACCATGATATGCTCGATGAAGGGCGACTCCTTGATTCGTTGTTCGATGGGTTGCGGCGCGATGTATTTGCCGCCCGAGGTTTTGAATATCTCCTTTTTCCGGTCGGTGATCCTGAGAAATCTGCCATCTTCGATCACCCCGATGTCGCCGGTATGGAACCATCCTTCGGAATCGATCACCTCGGCGGTTTTTTCGGGGCGGTTGAGATAACCCATCATGATGTTGGGCCCTTTGCAGAGGATCTCTCCGTCTTCTGCAATTTTCATCTGGTTGCCCGTCAGCAGTGGTCCCACCGTGCCGAATTTCACACAACCCGGTTCAAACCGGTAACAGGTGATCCCGGGAGAGGTTTCGGTGAGCCCGTAGGCCTCGAGGATCGGGATGCGGGCCGCCCAGAAGATCCTGGCCAGCCGGGGGTGCAGCGAGGCGCTGCCGGAAACGATGAACTTGAGTTCGCCCCCCAGCGCTGCGCGCCATTTACGGAATACAAGGAGGTTGGCAATATAAAGCTTGACATCATAAATAAAACCCCGCGCATGGTTCAACTCAAATTTGTGGCCCTGCCGGAGGGCCCAGAAGAACAGGATCTTCATTGGCAGCGGCAGCGACCTGCCCTTTGCAACGATCTGGTTGTATATCTTTTCAAAAACCCTCGGCACCGAGGCAAATCCATGCGGTTTCACCTCCCGGATGTAATCGCCGAGCTCGTCGATGTTCTGAACATAATAGATGGAGACGCCAAACGATTGGTAGGTATACCCTGCTGTGCGCTCGTACACATGGCAGAGCGGCAGGAAACTGACGGCCCGGTCGTGCATCTCCAGGGGAGGTATCTCGGCAAGGGCCTTGTAGTTGGTCACAAAATTGTTGTGGGACGACATCACCCCCTTCGGTCTTCCGGTCGTCCCTGAAGTATAGATGATCGTTGCCATGTCGGCGGGGAGGATCGAATGTTTGATCGCTTCCAGCTCCGCTGGGTCGGGATGCGATTTTCCCAGTTCGAGGATCTCTTTCCAGTTGCGGATCCCGTCCACCTGCTCGATCGAAAATACGCCCTTCAGCCCGGTAATTTCGGGAAGCACCCTGGCAATCCTCTGGTAAATGACAAGATCGGAAAATACCAGGTACTCAATTTCCGCGTCTTTGAATATATACCGGTAATTGTCCTCACTGATCGTCGGGTAGATGGGTACTTGCACGGCACCGATCTGGAGCAGCCCCATGTCGATGAAGTTCCATTCGGGGCAGTTTACCATCAGCGTGGCGACCCGGGTCCCTTTTCCGATCCCGAGTGATAAAAGCCCCAGGCTGACCCACCGGCTGTAATTGACATAATCCGCAGCGGAATACTTCACCCAGGCCCCATCCTTCTTCACATTGAGCAGGTCGGTGATTGAACGGTACTCGTCCTTGTATAACTCCAGCAGATCAAAAATCCGGGTAACTTCCTTCATAACGTAAAAACGACAAAAAACTCAGTTTATTCAAAGAGCCTGGCAATTTTATCCGCATATTTCTGTGAGATAAAATTCCGTTTCAGCTTCAGGGTCGGGGTGATTTCACCCGATTCGAAGGTCCACTCGGTATCAAGCAGGTCCCAGCTTTTAATTTTTTCGGTATCTCCCAGGCACCGGTTGTAACGTGTCACCTCCGTCTGGAAACGTTTATGGATCCTCGAAAGGCTGATCATCTCAGCGTTGGTGGTATAGGGTATCTCCTTCACCTGGCAATAGGATCTCAGGAAGGTGAAGTCGGGCACGATCAGGGCCCCGGCGAACTTCTGGTGTTCGCCCAGCACGACGATCTGGTCGATGAACAGCGATTCCTTGAAGGTATCTTCAATGGGCTGCGGACTGATGTACTTGCCAAACGACGTTTTGAACAGTTCCTTTTTCCTGCCGGTGATCTTCAGGTGGCCTTCGGGTTCGATCCGGCCAAGGTCGCCGGTATGGAACCAGCCCTCCCCGTCGATGGCAGCGCTGGTCATCTCCGGTTCCCTGTAATAGCCCTTCATCACGTTGGGGCCCTTGCAGAGGATCTCCCCGTCATCGGCGATCTTCACCTGCACATCCTTCAATACACGGCCCACGGTGCCGAATTTCATCCCGTTTTTGGCGAGGTCATTGACCGCGATCACCGGCGAGGTTTCCGTCAACCCGTAACCCTCCAGCACGTTGATGCCGGCGCAGGTGAACATCCTTGCAAGCCTGGGCTGCAGCGCGGCCCCTCCTGAAACGATCAGCAGGTGTTTGCCGCCAAGCGCCTCGCGCCATTTGACATAGACGAGTTTATCGTAGATTTTTCTCTTCAGTTCATACACCCAGCCGTTGGCTCCGTTTAGTTCATAACGGAGGGCAAGGTGCAGGGCCCAGAAAAAGATCCACCGTTTCACCCCCTTGAGCTTGTGCCCCGTGGCGATGAGCTTGTCGTAAATCTTTTCAAGCAACCGGGGAACGGTGGAGAGGATGTCGGGCTGCACCTCCTTCATGTTGTCGGTGATGGTCCCCAGGTTCTCGGCATAATAGATGGAAAAGCCCAGGTAATGATACAGGTAATTGAGCATCCGCTCGTACACATGGCACAAAGGCAGGTAACTCACGGCCTTGGCCTCTTCACCGAAGGGCGGGATGTGTCGGCAGTTTTTAAAATTGGAAATGATGTTCTGATGGGAGAGCATCACCCCTTTGGGATTGCCCGTTGTTCCCGAGGTATAGATGATGGTGGCCACATCGTCGGGAGTGATGATGTTTTTCCTGGTCTCCAGCAGCGCGGAATCGGCATGTTGCTTCCCGAGCTCGATCAGCTCATTGAGATGCTGATGCTCATCAAGCGCTTTGTAGGTGAAAACACCCTGGATGTGGGCGATTTCGGGGAGAATGTGCTGGATCTTGCGGAGCAGTTCCTGGCCGGAAATGAATACATATTTCACCTCCGCATGGTTGAGGATGTACTTGTAATCGGATTCGCTGATGGTTGCATAGATGGGCACGTGAACCGCCCCGACCTGCAGGATGGCCATATCGACGAAGTTCCATTCGGCACGGTTTGAACTGATCTGTGCGATCTTGTCACCCGGCTGAACCCCGAGCGCCAGGAACCCGTAACTGATATTATCGACAATTTCGCGGTACTGGCGGATGGAATACATTGACCACTCCCCGTTTTCCTTGGAGGCGACAACATCGGGTTTGGGCCTGAAGGTGGCTTCGTGGTATGGCAAAAGGTCAAAGATGCGGGTTACTTCCATAACATTTCAGGATTGACTGTTGTGCAGATCAGAAATTTAGTGCAATAATAAGGAAAAGTAGCAGAGTAACAAAAAGAGGGGTTAAGATCGTGGGATGGGGATTAGGAGAAATGGTAAAATGGTGACAGGGTGACAGGGCGATAGGGTTGGAGGGTTGCAGGGTTAGAGGGTGACAAGGTTACAGGGTGACAAGGTTACAGGGTGACAAGGTTACAGGGTGACAGGGTAATAGGGTGCCAAGGTTACAGGGTGACAGGGACTCATGGTTAAGGCTGCCGATGAACCCGTCATTAGCAATTTATTTTTCTAACTTTTAATTTTTTTTATGTTTTGTAAAAGTTCACCGCGCTTGCCTGTGCCGTTGGCATCAGCACCATGTCGTTGACGCTGACATGGGCGGGAAGGCTGGAGACATAGTACACCGCGTCGGCGATGTCTTCGGCCTGCAGCGGGGCAAATCCTTTATAGACGTTTTCGGCGCGCTCCTGGTCGCCTTTGAAGCGGACCACCGAAAATTCAGTATTGGCCGCACCGGGTGCAACCTGGGTCACCTTGATGTTGTGCGAAACCAGGTCGATGCGGGTTCCCTTGGTGATGGCATCCACCGCGAATTTTGTGCCGCAGTATACGTTGCCCATCGGGTAAACCTCTTTCCCGGCCACCGAACCGATGTTGATGATGTGTCCCTGGCGGCGCGCCACCATGATGGGTGCAACCATCCTCGTCATGTAAAGCAGTCCCTTCACGTTGGTGTCGATCATGCGCTCCCAGTCATCCGTGATCCCCTCATGCACCGGGTTCATCCCCACGGCCAGACCGGCGTTGTTGACGAGCACATCGATCTCCCTCCAGGGACCTTCCAGCGAGGCAACTGCGGCTTCAACCTCTGCGAGTTTTCTAACGTCAAAACAAAGTGTCAGCACCTCGGCGCCATAGATTGTTTTGAGTTCAACCGCCAGTTCTTCCAGAAGGTTCTGCCTCCTGCCGGTGATGATCAGTTTGTTGCCGTTTGCGGCAAATTTGCGGGCGATCGCCCGTCCAAAACCGGAAGTGGCACCGGTAACCAGAATCGTTTTTTTCATCATATCATGTAAAAGAAAATCACATGGCAGCGTAACACAACCCGTAATTTTTAATTTTTAATTTTTAATTGAATAAACTCCCTTGCATTCACAAACGCCTCGATCCATGGCGTGACCTCATCCGACCTGCGATCCTCGGGATACCACGGCCACTGCCAGGGCAGCACCGAGTCCTCGAGATGCGGCATGATGGCCAGGTGCCGTCCGTCGGGCGAAGCGATGCAGGCTGCATCGAACTGCGAACCGTTGGGGTTGCCGGGGTATCCGTGGTAGCTGAATCTGGCGGGGATGTTGTAATGCTCCTCCCCTTCGGGGAAATTGAATTTCCCCTCGCCATGCGCCACCCAGATCCCTAGTTTCGACCCTGCCAGCGATTTCAGCATCACCGAGTTGTTTTCCACAATGTCGACACCGACAAAGGTGCATTCGTATTTGTGCGAATCGTTCCACGACATCCAGGGGTGTTTCGCGTGCCCGGGGTAGATCAGCCCCAGTTCGACCATCAGTTGGCAGCCGTTGCAGACGCCCAGGCTCAGCGTGTCGTCACGACGGTAGAAATTGTCAAGTGTGGACCTGGCCTTTTCATTGTACAGGAAGGCGCCCGCCCAGCCCTTCGCCGAGCCCAGTACGTCGGAGTTAGAAAAACCGCCCACGAAGGCAATCAGGTTGACATCCTCCAGGTTCTCGCGCCCTGCGATGAGGTCGGTCATGTGGACATCCTTCACGTCGAAACCCGCCAGGTACAATGCCCAGGCCATGTCGCGGTCGCGGTTCACCCCCTTTTCCCGGATGATCGCCGCCCGGATGCCCGAGGGAGTTCTCCTTTTCGGATCAACCCCGTATTGTTGCGCTGTCCCGGTAAAGCCTGCATTTAAGCTGAACTTCAGCGGCTGCTTCTTATAGTTTTTATAACGTTCCAACGCAAGCACCTCCCCCGATTGTTTCCGGTCGAAAAGGTAAGAGGTTCTGAACCAGGTATCGCGCAAAGCGTCGATGTCAAATACGAAATGCTGCCCCGCAAGGGAGATATCCATGGAGCGTGTGGCAGAAACCTTCCCAATCGGGAAGATATTTACTTCTTTCCCATTTCGCCATTTCGCCATTTCGCCATTTCGCACCTGTATCACCAATCCCGGTCTTTCACTGAACAGCACCCTCACCGGGTCGGTTTCCCCTTCTGCCATGGCGTCGAGGTTCATATCCAGGCCGTTGCTTTCGCAGGTAAAGGTCATTTCAAGCAGGGTGGTGATCAGTCCGCCCGCGGCAACATCGTGCCCTGCAAGGACCACCCCCAGGCCGATGAGTTCCTGGATCATGGCAAAGGAGGTCGCAAAATCATCCGGATCCGAAACATCGGGGGTGCCGGCGCCGGGCTGGTTCACCACCTGGGAAAAGCTGCTTCCGCCAAGTTCGAAACCCTGGTCGGAAAACGGGATGTACCAGAGCGAAGTATCCGCCGCCGATGAAAGGCAGGGACTTACAACCCTTTTAACATCCGACACCTCCCCCACGGCCGAGATGATCACGGTGCCCGGGGAATAGACCACCTGGCCGTCGGGATATTTCTGGGTCATCGAGAGTGAGTCCTTCCCGGTCGGAATATTGATGCCGAGGGCGATGGCAAATTCGCTGACAGCCCGCACGGCCATATATAACCGTGCATCTTCGCCCGGGTTGCGGCACGGCCACATCCAGTTGGCGCTGAGTGATACACCCGGCAGCCCGTGGGTCAGCGGCGCCCATACCAGGTTGGTGAGCGCCTTGGCGATTGACAGCCTTGAACCAGACTCGGCGTTGATGAGCCCCGCAACGGGCGCGTGACCGAGCGATGTGGCGATGCCCCGCATTCCCTGGTAATCGAGCGCCGTAACGCCCACGTTGTTGAGGGGCAGCTGGATGACGCCGCAGTTCTGCTGTTTGGCGATCTTGCCGCTCACGGCCCGGTCGACTTTGTTGGTCAGCCAATCCTTGCAGGCAACGGCCTCGAGCTGTAAAACCCTGGTGAGGTAGAGCAGAAGGTTTGCATGATCGTCGGCAAGTAATGAATGACCAGTGACGAGTGACGAGTGACGAGGGACGAGGGACGAATCGGTCATGATGGTTTTGGGCGGTTTGCCGAAAAAGTCGGCAAGGTTCAGGTTGATCGGTGCGACACCCTCATTTTTATCTTCAAAGACCAGCTGCTGATCGCCGGTGGTATGACCGACGAGGTACATGGGGGCACGCTCGCGCAGGGCGATCTCCTGCATCAGGGCGACATCGCGGTCGGCCAGGATGAGGCCCATGCGCTCCTGCGATTCGTTGCTCACGATCTCGCGTGCCGAAAGGGTGGGATCGCCCACCGGCAAACGGTCGATGTTAATGGTTCCCCCTGTGGCCTCCACAAGTTCCGAAAGAGCATTGAGGTGACCGCCGGCGCCGTGGTCGTGGATGGAGACGATGGGATTGTGTTCCATCTCCGTCATCGCCCTGATGGCGTTGAAAACGCGTTTCTGCATCTCGGGGTTCGACCGCTGTACGGCATTCAGCTCAATGGCGTTGGCATATTCGCCGGTGGCAACCGAGGAGACCGCCCCGCCGCCCATCCCGATCCGGTAGTTGTCGCCCCCCAATACCACGATGTTCTGTCCGGCCACGGGCTCTTCCTTGAGACTGTCCTCTGCGCGGGCAAAGCCGATGCCGCCGGCCTGCATGATCACCTTGTCGTATCCGAAAACCTGTCCATTTGAGGCATGTTCAAAGGTAAGCACCGATCCGCAGATGAGGGGCTGACCGAACTTGTTGCCGAAATCGCTGGCGCCGTTGGAGGCCTTGATGAGGATCTCTTCGGGCGTTTTATAGAGCCAGGGCCTGGCCTGCACACCCGTTTCCCAGGGACGGGAACCCCCCAGCCGCGGGTAGGAGGTCATGTAGACCGCCGTGCCGGCCATGGGGATGCTTCCCCTGCCGCCCGCCATGCGGTCGCGGATTTCGCCGCCGCTTCCCGTGGCCGCTCCGTTGAAGGGCTCTACAGTGGTCGGGAAATTGTGGGTCTCGGCCTTCAGGGAGATGACCGAATGAATATCGCTGACGCGGAAGAAACCTGGAATGTTCTGCGGGAACGGGGAGAACTGCTCGATATCGGGCCCCTGGATAAAGGCGACATTGTCCTTGTAAGCAGAAACGAGGAGGTTGGGGTTCGCCTTTGCCGTTTTTTTTATGAGCGAAAAGAGCGATTCGGGCATTTCCTGGCCGTCGATGATAAAGGTGCCGTTGAAGATCTTATGCCGGCAGTGTTCCGAGTTGACCTGCGAGAAACCGAAAAGTTCGCTGTCGGTCAGGTCGCGCCCGAGCTTGCGGCTCAGCCCGGCAAGATAATCAATCTCCTCAGGGCTCAAGGCAAGCCCCTGTTCGCTGTTGTAGGCCGCAATATCGGTGATGAAACGCACCGGTTCCGGCTCGTGATGAATATGGAAGATCTCCTGGCCCAGTCCCCGGTACAGGTGCCTGAGCATCGGGTCAAACCCCTCTCCCGCCCCATCCATCGTAAATCGTACATCGTAAATCGTAAATTCTTCTATCCTGCTGATCCCGCTGATCCCCATATTCTGGGTTATCTCCACGGCGTTTGTGCTCCATGGTGTCACCATCTCGCGGCGGGGGCCGACCCAGGTTCCCGGTAAAACAGGTTCGGCGACACGTACCGCATCGCCGAACAACCATGTTAATTTTTCTATATCCTGACCGCTCAGCGCGGCGTTGCTTTGAACAGCATAGCAACTGCCGGGGTTTTTGAAGAATGTTATCATAGACTCAAAGTTCAAAGGTCAAAACTCAAAAACGGGTGTCCGGCATGTTCAGCTGCCAAGGTACCGCTCCGCCTCGATGGCTGCCATGCAACCTGTTCCTGCTGCCGTAATGGCCTGGCGGTAATGGTGATCCTGGACATCGCCGCAGGCAAACACACCCTCAACACTGGTCTGGGTGGTACCCGGCTTCGTGATCACATAATTCATCTCATCCAGGTCCACCTGGCTGGCAAAGATCTCGGTGTTGGGCTTGTGGCCGATGGCCACGAAGAGCCCCATGGCCTGCAGGTCGCGCGATTCACCGGTTTTCACATTGCGTACCCTCACGCCGGTCACGCCGTTGTCGTCGCCCAGCACCTCTTCGGGGGCGTTGTTCCACACCATTTCGATGTTCGGGGTGTTTAGCACTTTGTGTTGCATCGCCTTGGAGGCGCGCAGTTCGCCGCGGCGGTGGACCATGTATACCTTTTTGCAAAGTTTCGCAAGGTAGGTGGCCTCTTCGGCAGCCGTATCGCCGCCGCCCACGATCACCACATCCTGGCCGCGGTAAAAGAAGCCGTCGCAGGTTGCGCAACCCGAAACACCCATTCCCATGAATTTCTTTTCCGATTCCATCCCGAGCCATTTCGCGGAGGCGCCGGTGGCGATGATCACCGTTTCGGCAGCGATGGTTTTCCCGTCATCGGCCGTGACGATAAAGGGACGTTTCGAGAAGTCGACCGCGGTAACTACGCCCGACCTTACCTGCGTGCCGAACCGTTCGGCCTGCTCTTTGAACTGCTCCATCATTTCGGGGCCGGTGATCCCCTTGGGGTACCCGGGGAAATTGTCCACCTCGGTGGTGATGGTAAGTTGTCCGCCCGGCTGCATCCCCTGGTAGATCAATGGTTTCAGGTCGGCCCGCGCCGCGTAAATGGCAGCGGTATATCCACCCGGGCCCGATCCAATGATCAGGCAACGGGCGCTTTCAGTAAGTTCGCTCATCACTTCAGTTTTAGATTGCAAAATTAGGAAAAAAAAGGGAAACGGGCAGTATCCCGCCTCCCCCGAACAGGTCATTTTGTTTTTACAAACTTCGTGATGATCCCCGCCGAGGGAACCCTGAGCACATAGATCCCCGCCGGCAAAGTGCTGATGGAGATCGTTGTGGTTCCTGCATCCAGGGAGCCTGTTGTCACCTCCCGGCCTGGCACATCCGACAGGATGAAGCTGCCACCGGTATCCGAAATCACCCGGATCGCATCTGTGGCGGGGTTCGGATAAACCTGCAAAACGGGTTTATCATGCGCGGTGAGGCCCACGGCCACATCCACGACGGCGCAATCGCCGCTGGATTCTCCCGAGTTGTATACGGCCTTCACGCAATAGGTGTACTGGCCGCTCACGGCGGGAACGTCGACAAATACCAGTCCTGCAATCAGCGAAGTGTTCAGTTTCAGCCCGTCGCGGTACATGTTGTAGCCGACAGGGTTGCCGGCAGGGTTCCCGGCGGGCGCATTCCAGCTAAGGCCTACAATGTGGCCCGCCACAACTGCCTGCAGGTTGGTCGGTGCGGGAAGGGGCAGGTTGAGTATCCCGATAAATTTATAGGCGCCGTTTTCGGTGGCGCTCACGTTCACACCGCCTGCCCACCCGCAATGGTTGTTCACCCATGCCATCTGCATGTACCGGGCCCCCTGCGTGCCGGCGAAGTCGGTCCACGAGTGGCCTCCGTCGAAGCTGTAGGAGGATCCCATGTTGCCAGTGGCGCCCGAGCTGACCCAGGTATTTCCGGTTCCCGGGATGTATTTCAGGTCGGTGGCATAGACAGGCCCGGTGGAGGTGACGGTCGCCCAGGAGTTGCCCCCGTCGAAGGTTTCGCACATCGCGCCGGTGGTCCCTGCGCTCTTGTCCTGCACCAGCCCGTGCGAGCCCGTGCGGAAACTGGGCTCCACAAATTTGCCGTTCAGCGCGGGAACGGTCGAAACGGAAAAGGTGTGCCCCTTGTCGGTGGAATGGAAGATCCTGCCCAGGGTGGTGCCGAACCAGATGGTATCTTTCACGGCTGAGTAATAGCCCACGATGCCGTATTCGCTGGCCAGCGGGTTGGGAAGGCTGGCTGCGGCATCCAGGGTCCAGGTATTGCCGCCGTCGGTGGTGGTGTAGACCTCAAATTCGCCGTTCACCGGGTCGCCCATGCACCAGCCGTCGTTGGCGTTGAAGAAATGGACGCAGTTCGGGAAGGAGGCGCTGTTGCTGAAAGTGGCTGTGGACTGCCGGGTCCAGGTGGTTCCGCCGTCGGAGGTCATGTAGATCCCCATCGGTTTGGTTCCCGAAACCTTGTACATGGCCAGGTAAGCCTTGGTGGCGCTGAGGGCGAAGACCATCGACGAGGCGAGGCCGGTGGTATTGGCCACGGTTCCCGGTGTCCAGGTAACACCCCCGTCGAGGGAGCGGGTGAAGTCGGAGCAGGGGCCGGTGGGGTTGACGTCGTCGTAGGCCGATGCCCACACCACGTTGCTGTCAACCGCCGACATGTAGTTGATGCCGCGCGACGGGGCTGTAAAGCCGCTGTTCTGCGTGATCCATTCAGCCACGTTGAGGTTGATTTCATTGTACACGGTGTCGGTGGCGCTGTAAGAATAGACCCGTACCAGGTGGCTGCCGAGGTCGGCCGGGGTGGTGTTCCATGTAAAGGTAAGCGTATCTTTGGCGACGGAGAAGCGCTCAACATTGTCGATAAAGAGTTTCATTATGACGGGAACGCCGCGTACGGTGGCCGCCACGATGTCGGCCGGGTAGCCGACGCCGATCACGGCATTGTTCACCGGGTGGGCGATGCGCACCACCAGGTTTGGGTTGTAGGGTTTGATGTTCAATACAATTTGATTGTCATCGTTGAAGGTATAGCCGCCGGGGTTGAGGGCGCCGATGGAATACCAGCCGTTGCTCGATCCCGACCAGCCCCAGTTGAAGTGGAAGGTGCCGTCGCTCATGTGGTAGCCGTCGCACACCCAGGCATGTCCTTCGCCGTTGCCCGAACCGCTGTAGTAAACCGGCAGCGACTGGTCGAGGTTGGCGCGGATGAGGTTCTTGAAATCCTCCACGTTGGGGTAGTTGTTCTTGTATTTCAGCTCGCAGCCCGGTTTGTAGTTGAAGTAATTCATCAGCGCGCCGGGCACGTCGGTGCTGAAGGCCCCCGACCCGCTCACGGCGTACTGCATGTCGACCGACACGCCGGCATGGTACATCAGGGTAGCCACGGCGGTGTTGGCCGAGCCGACGTTGTTGGGCATGGAGGCGAAATTATACATAGTTGATCCGAAATCGGCCGACTGCACCCCGTAGGTGGGGCTCGTATAGGAATGCGAGCCGACGCCCTGCGGCGGGAAGTTGTGGTATTTCATGATCTGCGACATGGCGGTGGCGACGCAGCCGGTCCATACGTGGCCGCACTGGGCCCCCGTGGCGGCTGGGCAGAGGGCGTTGTAGAAGCAGCCCTGGTCCCAGGTGGTGGCGAGCAGCGGGCTCACATCCTGCGGTGAAGCGTCGGTATTACCCTGGCGGATGGCCTCCCATGCGCGGAGGGTTACGCGGTTGTCGAGTTTATGGCTGATGACCTGGTAGATTTCCCGCGAATATCCCTCCAGCCATGCTTTGGTGGCGGGGTTGGTGATCTCCAGGGGCAATTCGCTGTCGGTGGCGTAGCCCAGCACGGGCAGCGAGGCATCGTCGGCCGCCACCATGACGAATCCCCCGCCGAGAAACCGGAAGGTGTAATAAGTGGGAACATTGTTGAAGGTGGTCACCGTTTCATTGCTGACCATGGGGGTGGCGGAGAGGCCGGTCTGGTGGCTGGCATAAACGGTTACAGCGATTTTTCTTGCCTCCTGCTGCGGGACATGCACGGCCATGACCATGGTTCCGAATGTCATCATGGTGATCAAAAGGAAAAGTTTTTTCATCAGGGATTCCGGGTTGATTTGGGTGTTAAAATTAGCAAAATAATGGTTCGGCCCAACCCGCCCCCCAAATTCCCCCCCTATTGCCTGTTGCCTTCTGCCCTCTTCCTCTTCCCTCTCCAATACTTTTTCACTTTTCGTTGCACCGATTATAAATTTACTTAAATTTGCATCCTCAAAACCGGGAAACGTTCCCGGTGATTCAATCGGGGTGTGGCGCAGTTGGCTAGCGTACTTGCATGGGGTGCAAGGGGTCGGAAGTTCGAGTCTTCTCACCCCGACTTAATTCACAGTAAATCAATCACTTACACTTAATTTTGTAAGTGATTTTTTTTTGATCACATCCGTAACCTGTTTAACATCAGTTTCCTAAGAAGTCATGTAGGGTAACTGATTTTAACGATCTTCAATCAATTAGGTTTTCTTCAAAAACCATCATTTTCGCCCGTTTTCTGTGTGTGGAATGTCACATTCGTAACCCCGATTGTGTGGCTCAAGCCTTCTAAAATCAATAGAAGTATGGGTAAAAGCAATCAGACATTTACCGTAATGTTTTTCGTAAAGAAAAATTGGCGGAATGACAATGGTCATGGTCATGTTTATCAAAGAATCACTATCAATGGCGAACAAGCAGCGTTCTCAATAAACCGGATAGTCCCTTTAATATCTTGGGACGTACGCAAAGGACTGATCAAGCCAAAGTTCAAAGAAACTGAGGAAGTCAATTCTTTCATCGAAGTTACCTACACCAATGGCAGTGCCAATATAACCAGTGAGTCGCAGGAAAAATACAGGGATTATGGCGGTATTGCGGTTGGTGCCCAGGCTGCTGCAGGGACCGATTTTGTGCTGAACGACAGGTTCACACTCTTCGGAGAAATCCAGGCGGACGGCATCACTTACTCTCCAAAGCACGGCAAATACACTGAGTTCAAACAAAATGGCACGGACTTGCTTGGCACCAGAACGGTCAATCAAAACGAATGGAACTATATGAAGGTGGTTGACAACTCAAAAAGGATCCCGGGTGATCAGCCTTCCGAACAGATAAAACACAGCTATCAGTTCGGGAATGTGGGACTGGTGATCGGACTGAAGATCAACCTGTAGCCGGTGCCGGGGCGGATGGGGCGAAAACCGGTCAGCACCTTTGGGTGTTCATGGTTCCTGCCGGCAGCGTGCGGTCAGTTCTCGAGTTTGAACAGCCACAGGATCAGCCTGAACTGTTCGCCCAGGGTGAGCGCTCCCTCGTTGATGTTGCTGAAAAAATCGAGCAGGAAAGGTTTGTAATCGCCGTGGACGAATACCGGCCGGTAACGAAGCCAGCAGGGTTGTCCGGTAAAATCGGTCCAGAACTCCTCGAATGAACGGTACTCGGATTCTTCGTTCCCCTGCTGTTCTGCCCGGTCCTCCCCGTCAGCCATGGTGGAATACCGGTTGATAAAACGTGTGTTGTCATCAGCCGTGACCCTGAATAATTTAGACCCGAATCCATCCAGGCTCCAGCTGAAAATGCGCTCTTCCATCTGCCTTTCTTTCAATTTCCCGCAACCGTTGCGGGCACTACCGGACATCCGTCCGTTTTGTCAATCATTTTCTTTTTTCCAGGCTGAACCTGACAGGCAGGATGACCTGGACGCGTACGGGTTTACCCCGTTGCCTGCCCGGGCTCCATGCGGGCATCGCCGAAACCACCCTCACCGCCTCCCGGTTGCACATGGGGGCGACTCCCCTGAGTACGCTCACATCGCTGAGGCGACCATCTTTTTCAACGATGAAATGGACGAACACGTTGCCCTGGATACCCTCATTTACTGCAGAATCGGGATAACGAAGGTTCTCCCTCAGGTATCTATTCTTTGCCTCCTCTCCTCCCGGGAACAGGGGCGGTTCCTCCACGACGGTAAAAACATCGTTCTGATCTTCCGAAAGTTCCCTGGCAGACCTGGAGACGATCCTGAACTCCTCCGTAAGTTTCACCTTTCTTTTCCGCACGTTGAAGAAAAAGTGGCTTTCAATGCCCGACCGGATGCTGACCTTATGTTCCACGACCCTGTTCCCTGAACTGACGCGCACCAGGTAATCAGCCGGGTGGATGAACTCCACGATCAGGGCGTTGTCTTTTTTCGGGTAACTGACCCCCAGTCCGGGAATGTCAACCTGTACCTCCACAGGATCGGAATTAATCACCAGGTTGCCGTATACCGTATCCTGGACGGGCTTCACCTGCCCGTGTGCGCCGGGATCCATGCATATGGCACAAATAAAAACGAGGAACAGGAACTTTTTCATGTGCGCTAAACGAAAGGCACCATAAAAATAATAAATAAACCGGTCCGGTAGTACAATTTCTTTGACAGGCATGTCAGTTAGAATGTCAGCAACTTGTCGTGCGTCCTGATCAGGATGTACAGGTCGCTCAGCGAGGCAACAGGGCATATTTTCGCGGCTTTCAGTTTATGGAGTTTCAGACAGGTGCCGCTTGACATAATTTTCCCGCCATCGCTTGAAAAGGTGCTGATCTGGTCGGCGATGTCAAAATTCCTGTCGCTGATCCCGGGTGCCTCCACCCCTTTTCCCAGCAGGAAGACCGACACGCTGTCGCCCTGGTTCAACGCGAAATTTGCCAGCCTGAATGCATTCCAGACCGTTTCGGCATCGCAGGATGATATCACGATGCCGGTTTTTTGCCTTGCGGCTGGCGGATCGTTTACCCTGCTGCCTTGTTCCTGGGCAATGGAAGATTGATAAGTCAGCAGCAGGGGCAAGGTAAAAAGCAAGAACATTAATTTCATAACCTGCTAATTTGATTGAGTTTCCAAAGGTAGATGAAAATAAGACATAAAGGGATTCCGTCCGGCAATACCCAACCCTGGCAACATGACAATGTAAGGAAAATAACATTTTTAATGCTTAATTCTCCGATTTATTATATATTTGCTTTCACTAAACCATAAATTTAAATCCCTGCATTATGAAAAGAATCATTTTTTTCCTGTCCATGAGTGTTCTCTTCACCAGTACGGCCTTACTGATGACCGATTGCAAGAAATCAACAACGACACCACCTATCACCCCGGCCTTTATTGTCACATCCACTACCGTCACACTCCAGACCGGTGGCTTCGGGCTCCAGTTTTATGCAAAATGCACCAACACCGATGTAAAGCTGACAAAAGTAACCATTTCCGATCCGTTGCAAACCGGCAATGTTGTCTACAACCTTAACTCTACAACTTACGTTCAGAACCAGATATTCGACCTTCAGGACGCCAATACCGCCTACATCAAGCAGAGCGGGAACTGGCAGTTTACCTTTGTCGGCAACCGCACAAGCGATGGCGGCAGTTTCGCGGCAGTTGCAACCGTTGCGGTATCAGGGAAATAGGTCAATTTTTGATTTTGTTTTTATCACATGATCGGGTTCTGCCAAAGGCAGCGCCGTAAAAAGGAAGAAAAAAAAGGTGGCCGGTGGCCACCTTTTTTTATGATCTCAGGTCAAAGAACCGGTTTCCTTGCCCGGTTAACGTCCCACAACAACAGGCTTCAGAACCTCCCCGTCATGGTATTTGATCCAGATGAAGTACATTCCGGGAGACAAGTTGCCCAGTGAAACTTTAAGGAGCTTCTGGCCGGGTGCCGGGGTCTGGCTGAGCACCTCCTGTCCGCCGGAGTTGACCACCCGGATGGATTCGGGCGACAGGTCGGGGTTGCGTGATTCAATCACCACATAGTCATTCGCCGGGTTCGGGTATAGCTTAAAGAGGTCCTGCCCGATGGCGGCAATGCCGATGGGTGCTTTCGACACCTGCAAATCAAGCAGGTAGGTGCCTGTAGAACCCGAGAATTTCGGCGCCACGAAAAAGTATACCATTCCGCCATTGTTCAGTATGATTGAACCGGGAATGATGTCATCGTAGGTGTTCGACCAGGTTGTGCCATCGGTCGAGGTGGAAACAACGGCATCGAGCGTATAGCTTTGTCCGTTGCCGCTGCTGTGGCTGTCGTCAAGCCGACCGGTCACGCTGTAGCTGAAACCGGCTGGAAGATTGATCTTATAATAGTCGTAATCATTCCCCGTGTGACAGTTTGCGCCCGGTGTATTGACTGCGGCAATGTTCCCGGCGAAATTCACGGGCAGGCTGGTCGCAGCAGCAACCGTGTTGTTGGGTTCAAACGGGTCGGGTGCAATCGCCCCCTGCTGCACCGTAACGAGGATGGGGTTGGGATAGTTCTGGGAGCCGCTGAGTTCCCAGTTGCCTCCCGTGGGCTGGTGCTGCAGGGCCAGCAGGTAATTTCCGGGGGCAATGTTGAGGCTGCTGTTGGTGAAAGTCAGCCCGTTGGTATAATGATACCCTGCCGGGAGGCTCATGCCGGTTTTCTGCATGACGGTGAAGGCGAAACTGCCGTCGAGATTGTACAGGGAGACATCAAAGATACCGTTAAAGGTGGCCGACCCGCCGTTCAGGATATCCAGGTGGACCGAAACCGACTGGTTCTGGATCAGCGTTGTTCCCGGGGTTACCGTCATGGCCTGGTACAGGGCGACATCATTGGTGTTTACCACGGTCACCTGCGTGTAATTCGTATAATTGCCGTTCGCCACCAGTTGCCAGTTCTGACCCGTGGGGCGGAAATAGATCCCGATGGCATAGGTCCCCGGGAGCATGGTCAGCAACCCGCTGTTCGAGAAGGTAAGACCATTGGTATAGTGGTACCCGGCAGGAAGGTTCATCCCGGTCTTTATCTCGACAAAATCGAGGAATGCGCTGGTGGCATCGAATATCGCGGCACAGAAGTCACCGGCAAAAGCCGTGGTACTGTTGTTCCAGATGTCGGCATTCACCGTAAACGAAGCGCCGTAGGTTATGGAGGCAGCAGATGGGGTGACCGCCGAGAATAACTGCAGTGCGGCGGTCTGGCCACCGCCCCCTCCTCCTCCGTTGGAGGGCTGTACTGCAAACAGGGCCTGCTGTGAACTGTTGAAACCTCCCGTGCCACCGCCGGTGCCCACGCCGCCCGGGTTCAGGGCGTCAATCTGGAAATAACCGTTGTAACTGCCCGACCATCCCCAGTTAAAATGGAAAAAACTATTCTGGTCATAGCCGTCACAAACGAAGCAATGGCCTCCGCCGCTGCCAATCCCTGCATAGAGTACAGGCCTGCTCGCATCGAGTTCGGTTTTGAGCATGGTACTCCAGTCATTCAGCGAATAGCTGTCGCGCATCAGCCCTTGCAGGGCTGTATTGTACCCGAAATAGGTCTTCAGGGCATATTCGGCACAATTCTGCACCGGGCTCTGCGAAGCTACAACGTATGCCGAACTGCCGCCGGTCGAGCCAACCCCGTAGGTCATGTCAACACTCACCCCGCAATGGTACATCAGGGTGGCGATGGCGTCGTTCTGGCTGTTGATGGAGGCCGGCATGGAGGTCCATTGGTAGGTGGTGCTTCCAAAATCGGCGGAGAGCGTACCAAAGGAATTGCTGTTGTATGAGTGGAATCCCGATCCGGTTGCAGGGGAATTCCAGAATTTCATCAACTGCGCCATGGCTGTGGCCACGCAGCCGGTTACCGTATAGTCGCTGTGGGCATTGTCGTAGGGACACTTGGCATTGTAATAGGGCGACTGGTCCCAGGTGGTCTGGAGCAGCGGACCAGCCGCCCTCGCTGTCTTCATCACGGCGGGCTGGTTGTCCCCATTCAGCAGGTTCTGCCACTCGCGGGCGGTTTCCGCCGAAGCCGGCAGCTGCCGGTCGATTGCAAACCGGATTTCCTGTTTGTAGAAATCGAGCCAGGCCGCAACATGGGGCGGAATGTTCTGCGAAAATTCCTTTTCCCCCGAATAAGCCAGAACAGGCTGCGCAACGTCGTCCCCTGAAACAACGATAAAACCACCGCCCTTTGAGAGGTTGAAAACATAAAAACAGACCTGCTCTTCCGAAGAGGGGGATGTGTTTTTAAGCGATTCTCCTCCCTGCATCACCAGATTCAGATCCGATCCCCTCGCAAACATCGGGCCATTGACCCGGCTGCTAAGAAAGTTTTTTGCGACAATTTTTGCCGTGGCTGCATCAACCTGTTTCCCGAACGAATGGGAGGCAACCAGGAATAAAATGAAACTAAATAATATTATTTTTTTCATAGGTTAAGAATTTAGTGTTGCCTATTGATAGTTAAATGATTCTGTTTGACTTTCCTGAGATTTCAGGTATTAAAAACTGAACCGTAAAATAATATTCTTGTCTTTCCCGGAATCCCTCCCTTTTCAATACCTGTGGCGATATCTTTCCAACCTGTTTGTCATGTGATTGTTAGCTCATACCTTCAGGAAAACGAGTAAAATTCCAAGTAATCATCCGTTATTGTTACATAGTTAACAAGTTTAAAATGAATTTTTTAAACCATTTTTTTTTCAAATGTAATGAAATTCGTCCATTTATATCCGTTTTATGGAAAAAAAATCTTCCCGGCGTTCATTGTGGTTGAAATGCCCGGTCCACCGGCCTTTGTCAGTCCCGGCAAACACATAAAGGAGGCATTAAAACAAGTTGTTCCGGGAATATTGCCAGGGGTCGAAAGGCAGAGGGAGGGCTAAAATGAATACCGAATATCGAATATCGAATATTGAATGTCGAGTGTCGAATTTTGAAGTTAGTGTTTATGATGCAGGAGTTCCTGCAGGGCCGCTTTTTTCCGGTCATGCAAGGTGATTCCGGCCTTTTCCATGTCATCGGCATCGTTCAGCCGTATGTTTTTCTGCGCGGCTGCCTGGCGGGCAAGATCCAGGTTGCGAAGGGCATTGTCAAGGTCGCCATTGATAAACAATGCAGCGCCAAGGCCGAGATATGCGTCCAGGCTGGTGTCGTCGAGCCGCAGGCAATGGCGGAATGCCTCCAACGCCTGGCCGGTTTTCCCGGTCTCGAGCAGGCAATTGCCAAGCAGGGCATACAATTCAGTACGGTATGGATCGGACCTCAGCCCCCTTTCAGCCAGGAGGATGCAGGTGTCGAACTGCTTCTGCTCAAAGAGCATGATACCCAGGCCAGCGCAGGCTGAAACACTGGCCGGTTCCAGTTCCAGCACCTTCCTGAAATCGGCAATGGCAGGTCCCGCCTGCCCCGCATTCCCATAGGTCACGCCGCGGTTGAAGAGGGCCTTCGTATTTTTGGGATCCAGGCTGATGGCTTTCGAGAAATCACCGGCAGCTTTTTCCGGCTGGCCGGTGAACCCGTAAACGATCCCCCGGTCGGCATAAATCCCCGAGGTTTCCGGTCCGATCGAAATGGCGGTGTTGTAATCCTCCAGCGCACTGCCCCATTCATGTTTCAGGGTATGCGAAATCCCACGGTTAACATAGGGTTCCATCATTCGCTGCGGGTATTGTTCAATTACGTTTGTCCAAAGCGACACCCCGTCCTCCCAATCGCTGCTGCGCGAAAAAGTCAGTACAAAACAGGCGGTGGCAAATACAGCAAAAAGTGCAACGAGGACTGGTTCAATGCCCTTTTTACGGCGAACCATTTCCTGCATGAACCATACCACGATGAATATCAGGCCAATGTATGGAATATAGGTATACCTGTCTGCAAAAAAGGTGTTGCCAACCGCAACGATCTGCAACAGGAAAAAAATATTGGCCAGGAAGAACAGCAGACCGAACACAACAACGCGTGTTTTACGGAGCGACCGGTACGCAAATACCGCCAGGACAATCAACACCACCGGGTTTATGATCCTGATCCATACCGCCGTGAATCCTGACATTACCGGGTAGGGATACATCGCACTCTGTGCGTAGGGCACCAGGAACTTGAACAGGTACCCTGTGATGGAATAGCAGCCCAGAAACAGCCTGCTGCCAAATCCCGGGGCCGGATCGGTTTTAATGAAGCCGGGGGTGTGAAGCCCCACCCGGTAAATGATAAATACCCCCAGCAGTCCGAATAACAGGGAAAGTAAAAAGTAGGGAATCTTTTCGGTGATCAGTTTCCACCTGGCGGGCCTTTGCAGCAGGAAATCGACCAGCAGCAGGCTGACGGGCAGCATGACTGCTTCGATTTTTGAAAGCAGCGAACATAAAAACAGCAAAATACTGAACAGCAGGTATTTTTGTTTCGGGTTCACCCCCGTGATATACCGGATGTAGGCAAAAAGAGAGGACAGGTAGAAAAATCCGTAAAGCACATCCTTCCTTTCTGAAATCCAGGACACCGACTCCACCCGCATGGGATGGATACCGAAGAGAAGGGCGCCGAAGACTGCGTACAGAAGGTCAATTTTCAGGGCTCTCAGGATACTGAAAACAAGCAGGGTGCAGAGAATATGGAGGAGGAGGTTGTCGACATGGAACGGAACCGGGGAATCGCCAAACAGCTTGTATTCAATGGAGAATGAAAGCATGGGCAGCGGGACATAGCTGCCGTTCACCTGTTTTGTGAACATCTGTCTCACGGTGCCGACATTCAGTTCCCGGACCATGGGGTTGGCTGTCACATACTTTTCATCATCCCACGATTGCATGAACCCTCCTTTAAGGGCCGGTAAAAATGAAAGGAAGGTGAGAACGACGATGATAAGCGGGTAATAAAATGATTTTGACTGTAGAAACCGGGCCAGGTTTTCCACGAACGGTAGGATCTCCCCGTTTTTTCCTTTTTCCGGAACCCGCTGCTGCCCTGCAGTTGCATTACTTTTTGACATGATAGACCCGATGGTGAATTAAGCAGGTAAAAATAGGAAAACTTATGTTACGATTTAAAGATGGGCTATCAGTCGATCACATTCAGGCAAAAGGCAAAATGCAACAGGCAATAGTAACTGGGAACCAGCATGCTGCCATAAATCGTAAATCGTATATCGTAAATCGTAAATGGATAACAATAGAAATATGAATAAAAAAAAGAGGTTGCCCAGTGATTCCGGAACAACCTCTTTTCATTATAGAATCTATTTTTTTTAAATCTTGACGATTTTATTGATCACAACCTGCTTGTCAAAAGTGAACCTGATGTAATAGACGCCAGGCGCAAGGCCGCGGGTGAGTCCGTCGAGTTCGCCGGAGTGGAGGCCTTCGGACTGGAGCTGGTTTTTCAGAAGCCTGGCGCTGTATTTCCCCGACATGTCGTACAGGTCGATGGAAACGTGCAGTTGTTTCCTGAGAAAATAGTTGTAGGTCAGATTTTCACGGAAAGGGTTCGGGAACAGGATCACCGAAACGTCTGCAGTTTCAACACGTGGCAGGGAACCTCCCTGGCCGGCCGTAGTTTGCCCGTCGCGATTCTGCTGCGTGTTTACCGAGGCGGTGATGTTGACTTCAGGAGCACTTCCGCTGCGGCGGGTCTCAACCGTATTGATACTCACAACAGGATACCTGAAACCGGGGGCGTACCAGCTGTATTTCACGATATTGACTTCGGTGGTGCCGCAACGGTCTGTCTGCAATCCCGATTTTACCGATTTGATGCGCAGGGTGTTCTTCAGGACCATGTCGGGCATGATGAGGGTGCCGAAAGCATCTGCTGCAGCCGAATAACTGCCGGTGAAATCAATCTTGTAATCCTGGCTGTAATATGCCACGGCTGCAAAAGGGGCAGTGAACTGATCGGCATATGAAAACGGGAATTTCATCTTGACCAGCGGATCAGTATAGACCAGGGATATTTTTTTTTCGTTATTCAGGTATCCCCTTTCTTCGAGGGTGTTTGCGGTTGCATTCATGAAATAATCGTATTCGCCGTCGTGAAGCAGTGTATTGTAATTTTCAACACCTGCCGTCTTCAGTCCTGAGGCGGTTTTCACACTGGTGCCCTGGTCTTTCCCGGTAAATTCGATCTTTGAAAAATCCCATATCTGGTTCGGCCCAGCAGTGCCGGGATCAACCGCTCTGATGGAACGGTAGGTGGCTGAATCACCCGGAACCAGCCCGTTGTTGCTGAATGTCAGGGTATACTGTGCAAAGGACCCCAGTGAAATAAATAATAGGATTGTGGTAATGTGTATATTTTTCATAGGATTTCGGTTTTTTACAAAAATAGCTAATTTTTATCCCCGGGGATAAATTAAATGTTAAATTTTATACAAAACCGACTTAACATTTTCATTCACATGCCCTCCTGAGATATGAACCGGATTTGCTATCTTTACCGTTGTTTTCCCGGCTGCAGGCTTTAATGCCGGTCTTCAGCCCATCCGTGAAACTGAACAGTTAACATGATAGTCACTTACGAAATCAAAGCAAATGAAATATATCGGAGCACATGTAAGTGCATCGGGCGGCGTTGAAAATGCGCCGGTCAATGCACACGCCATCGGGGCGAAGGCCTTTGCCCTTTTTACGCGCAACCAGCGCCAGTGGAAATCGTCGCCGCTTTCAAAAGGGAGTATTGAACAATTTAAGGAAAATTGCGAAAAATACGGATTCAAGCCAGGCTATATCCTTCCCCACGACAGTTACCTGATCAACCTGGGCCATCCCGAACAGGAAGGGCTGGAGAAGTCACGCGAGGCCTTCCTGGATGAGATGAGCAGGTGTGAACAGCTGGGCCTCGACCGGTTGAATTTCCATCCGGGGGGATCGCTCGGCCAGTTCAGCGATGAGGAATGCCTGCGTCGGATAGCCGAATCGATCAACATCACCCTTGGGAAAACCAAAGGCGTGATCGCTGTAATCGAAAACACGGCCGGGCAGGGCAGCAACCTGGGTTTTAAATTTGAACAGATCGGATTTATCATCAGCCTTGTGGAAGACAAAAACCGGGTGGGAGTTTGCATCGACACCTGCCATTCCTTTGCAGCAGGGTACGACCTGACCTCCGACGATGCCTTCAATGCGACCTTCCGCAATTTTGACGAAGCCGTCGGGTTCGGGTACCTGAAAGGAATGCACATCAACGATTCAAAAAAAGGGCTGGGCAGCCGGGTCGACCGGCACGACAGCCTCGGAAAGGGGACCCTCGGTCTTGAGGTCTTCAGGCGGCTCATGCACGATCCGCGTTTTGATGAAATCCCCCTGATCCTCGAAACGCCCGATGAAACAATCTGGGCAGAGGAGATCAAACTTTTATACAGTCTTTAGGTTTTCAAGCAACGCTTCAGACATTTCCCAGAGACGCCTGCCGTTTCCGGGATCGGCCGCCATCTCATCCACCGGTTTCCTGCTCATCAGGAAGAGGTAGTCGGAGGTTTTTCCCTCAACATCGGGCGACGCAGCCAGGTATACCACCGGGACTGCGGCCTTGACTGGCGATTTGAAAAATATCCCAAATACCACCTTCAGCAGGGGCTGGAAAATCACGGGGGCTTCACGCGCGATGTTCGAGTTGACAGGACCGGGGCAAAGGGCAAACACTGAAACACGGGGATGGCCGCCGGGGTTGAGGCGACGGGCCAGTTCGCAGGCATAGGTCGTCAGCAGGAGTTTGTAATACCCGTACAATTCAATCGATTTGCCTATCTGGTAATCCCGGTAGTGGCCGAATTCGTCCCAGCTGAAATTGTCGGGGTTACGGTGGCTTTCGGAGGCGACAAAGACGATTCGGGGAATAGGGGATTTACGATTTACGAATTCAGATTTACGATTTAAATCTGTTGCATCCGGACTTTCTCCCGTCGCAAGTTCGGGATTGATGTTCATCAGGTTATGCCCGATGAGAAGGTTCACAAAGATGAATTTCGAGAAATAATTGACCATGAACATCTCCTCCAGCCCCTGCGGGGTTTTCCTGCTCTTCTTCGGCACGATGCCGGCATTGCAGACAAGAACGTCAATCCTGCTTTCAACCCCGTCGCTGCCCTTGAGGAACGGTTTCAGATTTTCCACCAGTTTTGTGATCGACCGGATATCTGCAAAATCAACGTGAAGCATGTGGACATCGTGGTTCCCCGAAAGTTTCTTTACCCGCTCCCCCTGTTCCGGGATGCCGCTGCGGCATGCCATAATGACCCTTGCCCCGCGACGGGCGAGATCGGTGGCGACGGCAAAACCCAGGCCGGAACTTGACCCGTCGACCAGCGCGGTCTTCCCGTCCAGCCTGTCGGACAATTTCAATTCACCGGCCGGTTCATGCTTGCGGAAAAGGTCGGCGATGCCTGTCAATGTTGCTGAAACGGGGTTGTTGTATTTTTTGTGCCTGTTATCTTTCATAATATTTTTTGAATACTTCCTGGTAATTTGATGTATGTTGATCGATATCGGCCCTTGTCAACCCGAAATCCTCCAGCGAATAGTGATGTTCCCCGTGCTTGCGATGCGGGTGTTCGCGTTCATGCTCCCTGAACTTTTCAATGAGGCCAGGAGTAAGGCCGCCGTTTTGCTGGTAGATGAGCGAAAGGGCAGGGACAGAATCAGCAATAAGGTCTTTATAAAATATGTCGGTGAACTTTTTTTCATTGCCTTCCTTAATCCTGTAATCGAGGGCACGGTCGAGCATATACCCCGTCTTTCGCACCCAGTGAGCGGCAACCTGCCTTTCATCCACCCGGTCGCTGAAAATCCTCCGGTTGCAGGTGACCATGCTCAGGAACGACGGTACCGACTCATACAGGCTCCGGTGGGGCCAGATAAAATGAACGTCACCGAAATTCTTTTCGATCAGGTCGGGAAATTCAAGGTGGTGGGGCGTTTTGAGGATCCACCGTTTTGCCGGTTTCATCCATTGAAGGAATTTCAGCAATTTAGCTGCGTAGGCGTATGCCGGCGACTGATCGGTGTTTTCAAGCCAGGAGGAATAGGATGGCACATGCATCATGGCCTCGGGAGTTGTGCTGAGAAAACTCACATCGAGCATTAGGATATCCTCCTCCGGCTGCATGACATCGATTGGGTGAATCATGAAAAAGCCCGGCGACATGAGTTTCAGCGCCTTCACTGATGTATTGCCGACCGAGATCCTTTTGTCGCGCTTATGGGGATAACCTTCGGGAATACCCGGCACCTCTCCACCTGAAGTGTTATTCCGTTGCGAGAGGTCATATAGCCCGAGGTCGAGCGGCATCGGGTTGATGACCTCCCAGCTCGGAATAACACGGTGATCGGCGTCAACGGCCAGCAGCCGCTGCAACTTGGTAGTACCGGTTCTTTGCAGCCCGACGATGATCCACAGCGGATATAGTGGCTGCGCAAGAATTTCCGGCTGCTTTTTAAAGTAATATTCGGCCCTCAAACGGATGCTCAGCAAACTCACGAACCTTTCGCGGGTGATAAACCGGCCGATCGGGTGCAGCCCGGCCTCCTCGTTGATGGACCGGAGCAACCGGTCGAGCGGCTCGTCCATAAAATCATTGCCGAGGTCGGTCAGACCTGTGATTTTTCGGGCGGAACTGATCAACGTGTCTTTATCCAGGCGGATCTTTGTCCCAAACGGATAGGTCCCTTTCCATACCGCGTTGATGGCGCGAAACCAAACCGGGCTCTGGCTGAAACTCTGAATATTGGCAATCCTGGCAACCGTCATCCTTAAAGTTTTATTTCGCATTAAATAAAAACCGTGAACCAGGATCGTTGTCCAATCCTGACCACACCGTAATTTTTAATTTTTAATTTTTAATTGGCTAAATGGCTCCACCCTGCATTCCGGCTCCACTGCCATATCCCCGTCGGCAATCCTGTACCAGCGCCACAGCATGGTCCCCTGGTCGTGCCCGCAGGTATTGATCCAGTTAGGCACCCCGGAATCATGGTGTGCAACCACAACCTTCACCGACCCATCCGGTTCATAAATTGCCGTGGCCTTGTTGATGCAGATGGTGAAATACCGGTAATCGAGCGATTCCATCCAGTAGTTGTTCAGCTGGAAGTTCCACGAATCGCAGGCAGGAGGTTTGACACGGATCACAAGCGACTCATTTCCGGCCAGTTTCCAGTGGCTGTGATAATAGATGATATTCTTGTCGCCACCGGCCGCGTTGGAGGTCTCCGGATCGAACAACGGCAATTTGTTGGTGTGTTTCTGAAAACCGTTGGCCCACCGGGCGAAGAGAAAGGAGGCCCCGGCGACGAACATGGAGGCGGTTTTCAGCCCTTCATCCACCATGGCGGGGGTAACGGGATCGGGAGCACGGCGACCGTCGAGATTTTCAATGTGAATCTCGGCCGGGGTTTCGGTAAAACGGTTTAAAAAGGTCTGGCGGACCATCACCATCGTGGTATCCGGCTCAATTTTAAGCCAGTTCTTTTCCACGGCTATGGTACTTAGGATTATTTCAAAAGTGCCGTCGGTCTCAACCTGCAGTTGCTGATCCTCCAGCGCCCCGCAGGGGGCAAGTCCGCCGGTGGATCCGTAATTCCCGTTCTGGGTGAAAAACCCGATGTAATGAACCGAATTTCTTTTCCCGGAAATTCGGTAGCTGTATTTCCCGCTGATCTGGGCGTTGAAATAATGGTTGTCGGGATTGTCGGCCCCGAGTTTAACCGTTTCGTGAGCCATGCGGCGCAGCACGGGGAAGGTGGGGTCGCAGTATTCAACAAAAGCCTCAAGTCCGCCCCTTGTCAGGCGTGAGAGATACCGCAGCCCTTCGGCCTGGTTGAAGGCGTCGCGGGGAGTACCCGGGTACATCAGCGAGGCACCGGCCGACTTTAGGTTGTCGCAGTATTCTTCCCATGCTTTTCCGGAGATGACGCGCTGTGCATGGACGTCCTCCTCCGTTTTCCCTTTGAGTTTCAGTCCGGCTCGCCTGAAAGCCTTGACCAGGCTCAAAAAGAGGAACAGCAGCTTTCTCATAATGAAAATAATTACCTATTATTGCAGATCAGGCAAAGGTAGAAAAAACATGAAATCTCTGGCAGAACGATATGGAAATTGGGCGCTGGTGGCGGGCGCCGCGGCGGGCATCGGCGAAGGATTTACAACCATGCTGGCAGCCAGCGGCTTCAGTGTCATCCTGGCCGACAGGAACGCGGAAACCATGCATACGCTCGCTTTAAAAATTGAACAGGTTTACCGGGTAGAAACCCGCGAATTGCACCTTGACCTGTCTGAACCGGATGCCTCCGCACGATGCCTGCAGGCTGCAGCCGAAAACGGTTGCCGGCTGATGGTGTATGTGGCGGCGTTCAGTCATGTGAGCCGGTTTACCAATCTTGAAAGCGCGGACCTTGATAAATTTCTTTCGGTCAACAACCGCACGCTGCTGCACATGGTCTATGGATTTTCAAAAAGGCTGGCCGCCACCGGGGAGCCGGGCGCGATCTTGCTGGTATCTTCTCTTGCGGGCCTCCTAGGTCCACAATACGTGGCAACCTATGCCGCGACCAAGGCATTCACGATACGGCTGGCGGAGTCGCTTCACGGCGAATTCAGGGAGCACGGGATCGCCATCATGGCCTGCTGCCCGGGATCGGTGTTAACACCGGCTTACCTGGCGGGCAAACCCGATTTCAGCAAGATCAAACCTCCTTTCATGGATGCCGGTGAAACCGCAAGTTATGCCCTGAAGCGGCTTGGCAGATCGACCCTTTGTATCCCCGGCAGGATGAACCGGCTGCAGTATTTCTTCCTGCTGAACCTGGTGCCGCGGCGGCTGGCCTCAAAGCTTGTAAATGATGCCATGAAAAAAATATTTGGAAATGCAGTAAAGTAACCAGATATTTTAGTATATTTGTGGTTAATATCGGGTTAAAATATCGTAATATGATCCGGCGAACCATTTTTACCGCACTGTCAACCCACCTCCGGGAACCGGAAATCACCCTGATCACCGGGCCGCGCCAGGTTGGCAAGACCACCCTGATGCACCTGCTGGCCGATGCATTGCACTCCGAAGGTCAACCCACCCTTGTGTTGCATCTTGACAATGAGAATGATTTCAGTGCAGTCGCTTCCCAGTCAACGCTGATTGAAAGAATCAGGCAAGTTTCCCAGGTCCGTATGGTCTATGTCTTCATTGATGAAATCCAGTTGAAAGAAAATGCCGGCCTTTTCATGAAGGGGTTGTATGACATGCAGTTGCCGGTTAAATTCATTCTCTCCGGTTCTGGCAGTATGGAATTATATGCCAGCATCCAGGAATCGATGGCCGGCCGTAAGCGTGTTTTCGAGGTCATGCCGGTGAGCTTTTTTGAATTCGCAGATTTCCGGACTGATTATAAGCATTCCGACGGTCTTGGTTCGTTCCTGATGAACGATCTGCATGGGGCGCTGGGGCTCCTCAACGAATACCTCAATTTTGGCGGGTACCCGGGTGTGATCACCGCCTCAACGGTTCACGACAAGATGGATGTGATCAGCGAAATATTCCAGTCGTATATGGTTCGTGACATCCGGAGGCTTTTAACAGGTCACGGGCCGGAGGTTTACGGGCGTATGATCAGCCTGCTTGCAGCGCAAACCGGGTGCATGATTAACCTCTCTGGTCTGTCCGGCGAAACACAGTCGGCCCTGCCGACCATCCGGAAATACCTCTGGTATGCCGAACGTACCTTCTTCCTGAAAATGATCCCGCCATTGCATGGTAACAAAGTCAAGGAGATCACAAAATCTCCTGTGGTCTATTTTGCCGATCACGGGATGCGGAATTTTTCCATCAGGATGTTTGGTAATATCCATAATCACAGGGATTATGGCTTTGTTTTCCAGAACCTGGTTTGCACCCTGCTGCTTGACACCCTGCAGCGGCATATCTATGATCTCCATTTCTGGCGTACCACCAATAAGGCCGAGGTTGATTTTGTGATCGAACGATATGAAAATCCGCTCCCTGTAGAGGTTAAATATTCATCGTTGAAGGGGCCCGAAATCAGCCGTTCGCTGCGCAGTTTTATCGACCATTACCACCCGTCTGATTGCTGGGTGATCAACCTCTCCTATACCGGAACCCTTGCCATTATTAACAGCACCATCCATTTCATCCCTATCTTCAGGCTGCAGCCCTACCTCGATGATCTGCGCAATGAACCCGGGCGTCTGTACGCTGTTTCTGAAAAGGAGGTGATTTACCGGTTGCTGCAACCCGGTGAAGGAGGCAGGCTGAAGAAGGACAGTTTATACAGCAACCGTAAAATGGATTAACCGGGGAACGGAAATACCACCCCGGTTTCCTCCTGTGAATATTTTAACACGGCTATTGCTTTCCATCCCATTCCACCTTATCTTTACCTTATAATTTTCATCCCTTCCTTTTTCATATCCTAAACATATTTCTTATGAACCCTTTTAAAAATCTGGCCATCCTGCTGTTGCTGACAGCCCTGGCCGGCGTTTTCGTGCCCGCGTTGGGCCAGGAACCGCCACCCGGTAAAAAAGTCTATACGCTTTATCCGCCGATTAATTTAGCTGCCACAAACGTCAACTGTTACGGTTATCTTACCTGGCAGAAACCCCAGATGCCCGGCGGCGCCACCCCGTCGGGTCTGGTCGGCTATTGCGTTTACAAGAATGGGGTGTTACTTCAATATATCGCGGGTGAAGGGACCCTTCTCTACTGGGACTATGAGCTGGCCCCGGGAACATCCACCTACACGGTAACGGCAAAATACGACCTCACCTCCTATGGCACTCCCGGCCAGTTCGGGGAGTCGCTGCCTGCCGGCCCGGTTCAGTTAACATGGAATTGTGCCGTATCATGGCCATTTTTTGAACCCTGGGATGCAGGCACATTTTCTTTCCATAGCTGGATGTTCAGCCCGGCACAGGGAAACTGGACCGTTAATACCGGCCAGGGGAACCCCGCCCCGACCGCACTTTTCAACGGAACTCCCTCCATTGAAAATTACAATATTTTAATGAAAGGCTACTGGCTGCTCGGTGAAGTTTTTACCTGTGCCAATATCTACTTTGAGTTTGACTACAAACTCACCGATAATTCGGCGGGAGGTACCGAGAAACTGGTACCTGTATATTATCTTGATACAACCTGGTACCCGCTGATGGAATTAACAAACCAGGGTTCAACCGGATGGATTCATCAGAAAATTGATCTCTCAATGATTTGTGGCCATTATTCCCGGATAGGTTTCAGGGTGTCGGGCATCCACAGCGCCAACATCGCAGGATGGGAGGTGGACAATATTTATGTGCATGCGGTCTGTAAAGGACCAACCAGCCCAGCCTATACGTTGAACTGGAACCAGGTGAACCTGTCATGGCAACACCCTGCCTGCGACAGCCTGTCGTCGGTTGCCGGGTATAATGTTTACCGCACCGACAAGACCGGGTTGCCGCCGTTCTCTAAAATAACCGCCAGCCTTATCCAGGGTTACGCCTATACCGATTACATCCCGACCTCCATCCTCAATGGCCAGTTCCGGTATTATATAACCGACTATCACAAAAACTACCAGGATGGAACCCTGTTATGTGAAGCATCATCGGATACCCTGGTGCTCGATTACGCATTGGGGATCAGGGATCCCGGTGCCGGCGGCATCCGGATATACCCGCAGCCTGCCAGGGATAATCTGACGGTGAGCAGCGACAGCCCGGTTGAAACATACGGGGTCTACAGCGTTCTCGGAACAACCATGATCAGCCGTTCAGCCAACAATCAAAGGGAATTCAGCATTGCCGTGAACCAGCTACCCGAAGGGATCTACCTGGTGCAAATAAAAAATGCATCAGGAACCTTCACGAGGAAAGTGTCGGTGATGCATTGAAGAATTTACGATTTTGGATTTACAATTTACGATTTCGTGATTTAATCGAGTTAACAGGACAACATTAAAGGTCTTTTAAATCGTAAATTCAAAATCGAAAATAGTAAATCGTCTACCTTTCTTCCAGCGGAATATAATTCCTCGCCGGTTCGACGGTCTTGTAGGCCGGGCGGATGATGCGCCGTCCGCTGATCATCTCTTCAAGGCGGTGGGCACACCAGCCGCTGATGCGCGAAATGGCGAACAGCGGGGTGTAGAGTTCCTTGGGTATCTTCAGGCATTCGTAAACGAACCCTGAGTAAAAATCGACGTTGGGGGAGATCAGTTTATCCTGGGTTCCCTTGAATTCGTAAAAGATCTCCGGTCCGATGCGTTCAATGGATTCGTAAAGCGCCATTTCATCCTCGCGGCCCTTTTCGATTGAAAGCAACCGGGCCTTTTCCTTCAGAAGGATCGCGCGCGGGTCGGATACCGTGTACACGGCATGGCCGAAACCATAGATGAGCCCTGTTTTATCGTGGGCCTCCTTGCGGGTGATCTTACGGAGGTATTCGGCAACTTCGTCGTCGTTTGCCCAGTTCTTTACATTGGCCTTGATGTTGTCCATCATCTCCATCACCTGCAGGTTGGCCCCGCCATGCAATGGTCCCTTCAGCGAGCCGATCGCAGCCACGATGGCCGAGTAGGTGTCGGTGCCGCTGGAGCTGACCACGCGAGTGGTAAAGGTGGAGTTGTTCCCACCGCTGTGCTCGGCATGAAGCACCAGTGAAAGGTCGAGGAGTTCAGCTTCCAGCGCGGTGTAATCGTTACCCTTAAGCATGTAGAGGAAGTTGGCGGCGGTGCTCAGTTTCTTGTCGGGATAGCGCACGGTGAGCGTATCAAAATAGATCAGGTGGCGCATCGCGTGGTACGAGTACACGGCAATGGTCGGAAGTTTGGCGATGAGGCTGATGGACTGTCGCACAATGTTGGCGACGGTGGTATCGTCTGCCTTTTCATCGAGGGTATAGAGTGCCAGGATCGACCGTGCCAGCATGTTCATGATATCCTTACCTTTCATGGTGAGGATCATGTCCCGATTGAAATTTTCGGGCAGGGCGCGCTGTTCGGCAAGTCCCGCGGTAAAACGTTCGAGTTCATCCTTCACCGGAAGGCGGCCAAAGAGCAGCAGGAATACGGTTTCATCAAACCCGGGCCGTTTCGCGGCCTGGCAGCCATGCACCAGGTCGTTGATGTCGATGCCGCGGTAAATCAGTTTGCCATCGATGGCTTCCAGTTTGCCGTCGATCTTCTCATAACCGACCACGCTGCCTACGCGGGTCAGTCCCACCAGCACGCCGGTATGGTCGGCATTCCGCAGACCGCGTTTCACGTCGAACTGCTTGAAGAGCGATTCATCAATCAAACAGGATTTTTCAGTCAATACTGCAAGATCCTTCAAAAAATCATCTATGATCATATCTTTGTCTATTTTAAGGTTTTCATATAATTAAGGGCACTGCCTGCCTTGAACCAGTGGATCTGCAGGTTGCTGTAACTGTGGTTGATTGCAATTATTTCGTTTGTTCCGTCAGAATGTTTGAGTTTCATGGAAAGCGATGTTCCCGGGCGGAATGTTTCAAGCCCGCACAGGTCAAAAAGGTCATCCTCCCTGATTTGGTTGTAATCATCCGGGTTTGAGAAGGTGAGGGCCAGCATTCCCTGTTTTTTCAGGTTTGTTTCATGTATGCGGGCAAAGGATTTCACCAGCACTACCCTTACACCGAGGTGCCGGGGCTCCATGGCGGCATGTTCGCGCGAGGAACCCTCCCCGTAATTCTCATCCCCGACGATGATGGTGGGGATGTTGTTCGCCTTGTAATAGCGTGCTGTCTTCGAAACTTCTGCGAATTCGCCGGTTTCGGCATTTTTAACCGCATTGGTCTTATCGTTGAAAAAGTTGACGGCTCCCATCAGCAGGTTGTTGGAGATATTATCCAGGTGCCCGCGGTATTTGAGCCAGGGGCCGGCCATCGATATATGGTCGGTGGTGCACTTTCCCTTTGCCTTGATGAGCAGGCGCATCCCGCTGATATCCCTGCCATTCCAGGGTTTAAAAGGTTCAAGCAGTTGCAGGCGGTCCGAAGCGGGATCAACCGATACCTTCACTCCTGCTGCATTGGCA
Organism: uncultured Bacteroidales bacterium; assembly: GCA_903845055.1. GTDB lineage: Bacteria > Bacteroidota > Bacteroidia > Bacteroidales > FEN-979 > CAIVAT01. Next base: position 65,508 of record CAIMWF010000057.1, read on the forward strand.
GGTGGCGCCAGGTACCCGGGGTCCTTGACTTCAAAGCCCGTCGGTGGCAATTCCTCGCCCTGGGGTTCATCAAGCTGGACCTCCTGTCCCTTTTCATTCACCAGGAAATCCTTCATGGGATTGAAGGCCAGGCTCCCGGCGAGCGTCAGCGCTGTGACAATTTCGGGAGAGGCGATAAAGCTGTGTGTCCCTGCATTGCCGTCGTTCCGTTTGGCAAAATTCCGGTTGAAAGAGTTCAGGATTGAGTTTTTCCGGTCGGGGTTGTCCATCTTCCTTGACCACTGACCGATACACGGACCGCAGGCATTGGCCATGATCACGCCGCCGATTTCTGTAAACACCTCCAGCAGCCCGTCGCGTTCGCAGGTAAACCTGATCTGCTCAGAGCCCGGAGTTACAATGAATTCCGACTGAACCATCAGGTTTTTCTCACCGGCCTGGCGTGCGATGGAGGCGGCACGCGAGATATCTTCATAGGAGGAATTGGTGCACGATCCGATCAGGCCGACTTCGAGCGTTACCGGGTAATGGTTCTCCTCTATGAATTTTTTGAAATCAGAGATCGGGTGAGCCACATCCGGGGAAAACGGCCCGTTAATATATGGTTCCACCTCCGAGAGGTTGATCCTGATAAACTGGTCGTAATAAAGTTCAGGCTGTTCGCAGACACTTGCATCCGGCACGAGGAAACCGGCATACTGACCGGCAAGTGCGGAGACCTCCCTGCGCCCGGTGGCATCCAGATAGGCCTTCATTTTGTCATCAAATGCAAAGAGCGAACAGGTAGCACCGATTTCGGCCCCCATGTTGCAGATGGTTCCCTTGCCGGTACAGGAGAGCGAGGCGGCTCCCTCGCCGAAATATTCAACAATAAACCCCGTACCACCTTTCACCGTCAGGATGCCCGCAAGCTTCAGGATAACATCCTTTGCGGAGGCCCACCCGCTCAGTCGTCCGGTTAGTTCGACCCCCAGCACCTTCGGCATTTTCAGCTCCAGCGGCATGCCCGACATCACATCGACCGCATCGGCTCCGCCAACGCCAATGGCAACCATGCCAAGGCCCCCGGCGTTGGGAGTATGCGAGTCAGTCCCGATCATCATTCCCCCCGGGAATGCATAGTTTTCAAAGATCACCTGGTGGATGATCCCGGCACCCGGTTTCCAGAATCCAATGCCGTATTTCGCTGAAACGGTTTCAAGGAAATCGTACACCTCTTTATTCTGTACCATGGCGGTCGCCAGGTCGGTCTTCACACCCAGTTGCGCCTGGATTAGGTGGTCGCAGTGAACGGTCGAAGGAACGGCCGCAGTGTCTCTCCCCGCTGTCATAAACTGTAACAGCGCCATCTGGGCGGTTGCATCCTGCATTGCAACCCTGTCGGGTTGAAAATTGACATAATCGACGCCACGGGAAAATGGTTTTGCCGGAGCCGGCTCAAACATATGCCCATATAAAATCTTCTCGGTCAGAGTCAGCGGCTTGTTCAGCAACAACCGAGCATGGGCCACGCCATCGGAAATCTTTTCGTATGTCCTTTGTATTAAATTAGTATTCAACAACATAATAAAAATATTTTGAACCTAGACTAAATGAAGAATTTTGAAGTTTAAATGTAATTGTTTTTATTAAAAATAACGTATTAAATTTATGAAAAATTTCAACCCCAAATCAAATTGATCATGTCGTTACTGGAATCCCTGCTGGAAGAATGGAAACTGCGCAAGAAACCGCATGGGGACGATCCTTTGCTGGCCATGAAAATAACGGAGGCAGCTGAAGATATATTTGCAATGGGCCAACAACACACACTGCGCACCCAATCCTGGTTTGAATTTCTTGAAATCACCAGAAAATCAAAGTTTCTAGGGGCTTTACCAACTTTAGAGAAACGGTCAAAATGGGCGGATGTTGTCTTCCATATCCTTCAGCATACAAATTACGATCTTCGCGACATGATGGAACAGCGTGTCGCCGAGCATCCAAACCACGTATTGTTTAAAGATATGTCGTCCGCCGTGGCGGTTGACTGGACTTATGACCAGATATACCGGCACCTCAGGGAGATTGCCAGCTTGTTTTATAAATCTGTGACCGTTCCGCCGAGGGTTGCCATATACACGGAGAACTGCCTGGAGGGTGCGTGCACCGACCTGGCCTGCCTGATGTTCGATATTTATGACACACCCCTGAGTCCACACTTTAAAACAGATGTGCTGCTCCCGATCTTCAATGACCTGCAGATCAATATTGCGCTTGCAGATACCGAGGAGCGCATCACCGTCCTGAAAAAAATCCGGGAGCTGACGAAGGTTAAATTCCTGATCTTATCACTTCAGCCCTTGTCTTCCAGGATGCGCGACATCCCTTTCCTGCTGGAAGAGGGGAAAAAGATATCAAAGTGGGACATGGACGTGATCCTCGCCCGCCAGCCGGTAAGAATCAACAACCAGGTTGCAACGACCATGTTCACATCGGGAAGTACCGGTATTCCGAAAGGCGTGTCGTTCTCCATATATAATATTGTATCGAAACGTTTTGCCCGCGCGGCAGCTGTGCCTGAAGCAGGTGAAGAGGTATTCCTCTGTTACCTGCCGTTGTTTCATACCTTCGGCAGATATCTTGAACTCACCGGTTCCATATTCTGGAACGGGACCTATATTTTTGCCGGGAATACCTCAGCGGAGACACTTCGTTCCCTGTTCCCCAAGATGCATCCAACCGGGTTCATCAGCATCCCATTGCGTTGGCAGGAACTATATGAGCAGTGCCAGGAGATGATCAGCAATATTGAAAGCCCTGAACTCAGGGAACAGGCGGTTCGTGATGTGGTGGGTTCAAGATTGCACTGGGGATTGTCGGCTGCCGGGTACCTCGATCCCGCCGTTTTCAGGTTCTTCAACCAGTATGGAATCCATCTCAACAGCGGATTCGGGATGACCGAGGCCACCGGGGGCATCACCATGACCCCCCCCGGCCATTACAAGGATCTTTCGGTCGGGATCCCGCTGCCCGGGGTTCAGACCAGGCTCACCGGCGATTCGGAGCTGGAGATCGGTGGTCATTACATCGGCTGTTACCTTGAAAATGCCGGTCCTGGCGAGGTGATCCCCTACCCTGCCGAACCGGTTACCGATCGTTGGCTGTCCACCGGGGATGTTTTCAGGATCGCTTCCGACGGCTATTATGAAATTATCGACCGCGTCAAGGATATTTACAAAAACAATCGCGGGCAAACCGTTGCCCCGCAGGTCATTGAAAAGAAATTCCACAAAGTCCCGGGGATTAAGAACGTTTTTCTCGTGGGCGACAACCGCCCCTACAACGTGCTGCTGATCGTTCCCGACCGGGAAGATCCGCTTTTCAGTTCACTTGAGGCAAACAACCTCGACGAATATTATCACCAGATCGTGATGGCCGCCAATACCGATGTGGCACCCTACGAACGGGTGATTAATTTCACGCTCCTCGACCGCGATTTCAGCCATGAAAAAGGAGAGCTGACTCCAAAGGATTCATACAACAGGAAAGCCATTGACACGAATTTCAGGGAGGCCATCGAAACACTATACCAAAGCAACAGCGTTGTCATCAATGCCGGCGAATTTACCATCCTGATCCCAAAGTGGTTTTTCCGGGATCTCGGGATACTGGAATCCGACATCATTTATGAACACAAGCGATTGGTTAACCGCCGCAATGGTTATACGCTGGCCCTGAAGAAGCTGAAAGGCAGTTTGTACCAGGTTGGACACCTGAAGTACCAGGTTGCGTCAACCCAGATCGACCTTGGATTGCTGACGCGCCAGCCTAAGATCTGGATCGGGAACCCATCCCTGGTTGCTTTTTGTCCGGTCAGGGAGGGGTGGGACCTTTCCATGGGGCCCGTTTCTCCCAATATTTACATTTCCGGGTTTAAACCCATGGAGGAGAAGTCCTTCCCGGTTATTAAGACCGTGCGCGACCAGCAACTGATCCAGGCTAACAATCTCCTGTTTACCACGTACTTCCGTGGATTTGACGAAGCTTACAAGGCTGCTGATGAACTTGGCAGGATCCTGGTTGCTGCCGAACCAAGACTGGCCATTGCCATCAGGCACCGGCTGGAGGCACTGGCTTACCATCCTGAGGAAGAGATCAGGTGCCTTGCATACCGGCTGATCCTGCTCAAAGCACCCAGGCCGGAGGACATCCAGTTCATGCCAACCTTTATCGAATCGGGACTTACGTTTCTCAATGAGAAGTCGATTCGCGAAATCGCTTCGGGCAATTTCGGGAAACACCGGCTGGATGCTTTGAAACAACGGTTATACTGGTACCGGACCCACCTGAAATGGCCTGCTCCAAAAAAGCAACGGAAAGCTTTCGAAGATGTACTTGGGATGCTCTTCAATTTCGCCGTACTGCACCTGGACTATTACGTGCCGGTTCGCGCCGAATTATCAAGATGGATCCTTCACAGGCAGGATCCCCACCTATCGAAAAAAGCCGGGGAATATTTCTATCAGCTGGCTGCAATTTTTGAAAAGGAGATCGAAGGTAAATCAGAACGCTACCCGCCTACTGTCTGGAAATCAAAACTGGTTTTTGAACATGGCATTTCGGATACTGAAAAACAACGCATTACAAACATTTTCCATACCACTACATTTTTAAAGGAGAGTATCATCCTGACCTTCAGCGAGCCTGACTTCAAACTCGAGGAGGTTCCCGACAAGGGCATCTGGATCCTGAGGCTCCTGGCCTTCAAAGAGTTCAAGCACTACCGGTTATCCATCAACACCAATTCGGGCAAGCATTACGACCTGCATATGGTGATGAGTGAAAATCCAAAATTCAAACCAAATCCCGACACTTTTTACTGGCTTGCATCCCTGGCAGGTTTTCCCGACGGTCCGGCAGTTGCCCCGGTCCTTGGCAGCAGCCGTCCCGGCCTTGGAGTGCTAACCACACAATATATCGGCGGGCTTTCGGCATGGGACAAGATCCGCGAGTTGTCGGAAATTCACCGTTCGTCGGGTTTCATCAGGCGCAACGCATGGAAGAAACTGTTCATCAGGTCGTTTGCGGTGATCTTCAAAGCATGGCATCACAGTGGCAACCAGATCGTCCCCGGAGCTATTTCGCCTGCAAACGTGGCAATTCCCGAGATGGATTTCCGGGCGAGCGCCGTGGTGCTTTCCCTTGCTGGCTGGTCCCCTTACAAAGATACCCTTTCATTGATAAAACCCATGCTTGAGGACTATTACAGCAAGATATCCTCAATCTATCCGATGTGCCGGAAGGAACTTGACATCAGCTGGATATTCGATGCCTGCATCGAGGCGCTCGGGAAAGAAGCTGCTGCATCATTCCTCGCACAGCTGATGCATGACCTGCAAGGGAAGCCGATCACCTGTTTTGATTCATCAGACCTGCAGAGGCACCTTGAACGGTATCTTGAAACGACCTTCAAAAAGTACTATCTGCCGGTATCGCTTTACAGTGCTGTTGACCAGTACCAGGACTGGTACAAGATCAACCCGCTTACAACCCCGGCAGGCAAGGAGCAAACCATCATCGAACTAATGGAACTGTTCAAGATCCAGCAGTATGCGGAACTGGCGCGCTACTTTTTTTACCGTCATACCTATTTTTCCGATGCAGGGGAGGAAGTTCGGGCTGTCTTTGACCGTTTGCTGGCAAGGATGGAGGAGAACCCGCAAGGGCTGGCCATACAGCTGATCGAATTATCCGATCTGCAGTCGGCATTGCATGACGGGGAAGACAGGAATATTTTCAGCAGGATGGTATTCCCAAGGTTACAGGGGGAACAGGGCATCGATTTCATGAAGATCGGCGACAGCAGGAAGGAACATCTTGTGGTGAAATTCACCTTCCATGATAAATCTGGCAGGCGCTATACCCTCCGCGAGCCGGTGGAAGCCCGCGAGACCGGGCAATTATACCAGTTGTTCTTCCGGGAAAACTATCCAAAGGAGATCTCCGATCACGATCACCAGTATGTGCTGACCGACGAACAGGGAAAGATTGTCGGGGGTATCACCTTCCGTTATATTGAAGATCATAACATCCTGCTCGATGGAATCGTGGTCACTTCGTCGCTTCAGGCGAAGGGCATCGCTTCGGGCATGATTGAAAAATTCTTCGCCAGCATGGCCGCGCGCGGAGTGGAGGTTGTCAAGGCCCACTTCCTTTTCGGCAACTATTACCTGAAACATTTCTTCGAGGTAGACAAGAAATGGGGTGCCCTGATCAAAAAGTTAAAATAATCGTAATTTCGCAAAATCAAACCTGAACTTAACTTTGAACTTATGAATGGAGAAAAGATAACCCTGGTAAATGGCAGGATCACGGTTCCCGATATCCCTGTCATCCCTTTTATTGAAGGCGACGGGACCGGTCCCGACATCTGGAATGCCAGTGTCCGCGTGATCGATGCGGCTGTTGAAAAAGCATACCAGGGAAAAAGGAAGATTGCATGGAAGGAGGTGCTGGCAGGGGAAAAGGCTTTCACTCGTACCGGGGAATGGCTGCCACAGGAAACGCTGGATGTTATCAGGGAATACCTGGTTGCCATCAAGGGTCCGCTCACCACGCCTGTAGGCGGGGGCATCCGTTCACTCAACGTCGCATTGCGGCAGATTCTCGATCTTTATACCTGTATAAGGCCGGTAAGGTACTTCAAGGGAGTTCCCTCTCCTGTCAAACACCCGGAGACAACAGACATGGTTATTTTCAGGGAAAATTCAGAGGATATATACGCCGGTATTGAATGGATGCAGGGTACGCCTGAAGTAAACAAGGTGATTCGTTTCCTGATCGACGAAATGGGTGTTAAAAAAATACGTTTCCCGGAATCTTCCTCCATTGGCATCAAGCCTGTTTCCAAAGAGGGAACGGAAAGGCTGGTGCGAGCTGCAATGCTCTATGCCATTGAGCACAAAAAGCTCTCTGTCACCCTGGTCCACAAGGGGAATATCATGAAATTCACAGAAGGCCAGTTTAAACAATGGGGATACGAGCTTGCAGAACGGGAATTCGGTGATAAGGTTTTCACCTGGATGAATTATGACAAAATCAAGGCTTCCGAAGGAGAAACTGCGGCGGATGCGCTTCAGAAGGCAGCTGTTTCACAAGGCAAAATCATTGTGAAGGATGTGATTGCGGATGCGTTCCTGCAACAGATCCTGACAAGGCCTGCCGAATATTCGGTCATTGCCACCCTCAACCTGAACGGTGATTACATTTCGGATGCACTGGCGGCCATTGTGGGAGGAATCGGGATCGCCCCGGGAGCTAACATCAATTATGTCACGGGCCACGCAGTTTTCGAGGCCACCCACGGTACGGCACCCAAATATGCCGGGAAAGACCAGGTAAATCCCGGATCGGTAATCCTTTCAGGGGTGATGATGCTGGAGTATATGGGATGGATGGAAGCCGCCGCCATGATCGTAAAAGGCCTTGAAGGGGCCATCAAAAACAAAAGGGTGACCTACGATTTTGAACGGTTGATGGAAGGTGCAACAAAACTGAAATGTTCAGAATTCGGGACAGAAATCATCGCCAACATGTAACTTTATCCTTAAACGCTGTAAAATGAAGAAGGCTGTGCGATTTTCGTACAGCCTTCTGTTTTAATGTTAGTAGAATGACGGACATTCCATCGGGCCACCGCCCCTGCGGCCAGCGCCGCCGGGCAAATAACCGCCGCCTCCACCGCCTCCGAAAATCTGTAATTTATCGAATTCAAGGATCAGGCTGATCTCATGAGCACCGCCGGTGCCCTGGAGCGCCCCGGATACCTGGAGATCGTAGCTGTACATGAATTTAATGCTCATGTCTTCCGAAAAAGAATAGCGATAACCTGCAACGAGTGCAACGGCACTGTTCACAACACCGGTCATGGTCGATTTATACCATCCGCCAACATAAATATTGTATTTCAGCAAGTTCAGACCGACCTGCAACGAGTTCAGGTTTGCCTGGTTCTGGTATATACCGCCGATGTTGAATTTCAACGGGTCATCTCCTCCGCGGCTCATGGAGGAGGAGGAACTGCCGCCCGGACCTGTAGAGACGATCAGATCAAATTGTCCCACCCATTTCCTGGGATACTGCGAGGTCCCTGTCGACAGGAAGCTGACATCGGGTTTGAAAAGGTGATCAACGCCGAAACCAACGTTCCCGCTGAGGTTACCCTGCGGACTGAGGAACTGCAGTACACCGCCCACGCCAAAATCGGGAACAATCCGTTTGTTGGCATCGGGAGGGATGAAAGACGTCTGATAGATATTACCATACTTACCACTGAGCTGGTCGGCGAAAACCAGGTCGCCCCAGTTCACCGTGCGCTGCATGATCCCTGCCTTGATCCCAAGCTGGGTGACCATAAAACTATTCAGGGGAATCCTGACACCAATGGTCAGGGCTGCCCCGAAGTTCTTGATCAGACCCGCACCGGGTGTATCCTGGTTGATCATGATCCCGAGTCCGCCGGAACCAGGAAGGTTCCTGTCTCCCAGGTCGGCGGAAAAATAGTAGGACTTGAAAGGACTCGGCAAACTTGGCCATTGATCCCGAAACAGAAACCGGGCTCGCAATCCGCTGTTGATCCCCGTGTACGCCGGGTTGTAGTATATGGGCGTGCTGAAATATTGCGAGTAGTTCATGTCCTGGCCAAATGTACCGGGAACAACTCCAAGCAGGCTCAATATCACTAGGATCGGAAATATATATCGGTTTTTCATTGAGAAAATTATTTGCGATTATCGGATTAATGTCACTGATCCCATCGTATTGCCGGTTCCTCCGACTCCATTGTCAGAACCGTTCCAAGGAGCGTCATCCACAAAGGTTGCACTGATCCTCCACATGTAGTTGCCCTGTGGCATCGGGGTCCCCTGGTAACTGCCGTCCCAGCCTTCGGTCGGAACGCCCTTGTCATCGAGTTTATTGGATTCCCACATGAGATGTCCCCAGATGTCAAATACGGTAACATGGAAGGTTTTCAGATTGACCCCTATAGGCTGGAATAACCTGATGCCAAGATTGGTGCTTCCGGGCGCAAATGCATTGGGAACATAAAGTCCCTTGAACAGCAGTTTGTACTCGTAGAAAGTGGTATCGGAACAATCGTACTGGTTCAGAGAGATCAGTTTGATGGTATAGGTACCGTCTTCGGTGAAGGTTGCAACCGGGTTTTTGTCGGTAGAACTCTTACCGTTGCCAAAATCCCAACTGTAGGTATCCGCTCCCGAGGAAAGGTTGTTCAGTTTGATCTGTCCCTGTTTGCCGTCGTAGCCGTTCGAAACGGTAAACGAACTTACCGGTGTAATGTTGACCCTTACAGTAGAATCGATGGTATCGATACAACCGAAATGGTCTTTGACGATCATACGAACCGTGAAGTCGCCCGTGTTGGGATACTTGTAACTCGGATTCTTCAGGGATGATGTATCC
>CAIMWF010000058.1 GCA_903845055.1 uncultured Bacteroidales bacterium
AGGTCGAGCGGGATGCCCCCGAACTCATCAGCCCCCATGTCGGGTGCGGTGGGAGGATAGCTTGCGTTGACCGGGTAACCTGTATTGGGATAACGCGGATCGTTGTCATAATCGGTGTTAACGTTCGGGGTTGACACGACCAGTCCGGCGCTTTCAACCTGGGTTGCGATGGCCGGGTTGATGTGCAGGTTCATTGCACCGGGCGTGGTGCTGATGAACGGCGGATTCTCGGTGACGGATTGCGATTCGCGGGGGGCGACCCTGGTCCTGAAAGCTGCGATGGTCTGATCGGTATTGGTCCCGTCGTAATATATAACATTCGTGGCACCGGGTGTCCCGGCGTAGAAATCATTGTTGTTCGAACCAAGCGAATAGGTGTTGATCGTGGTGGAGGTAAACCTGAAGGCACTGGTGAATCCCGTTCCGTTTGCAGTCGATGTATTGACGACTATGTTGTTTTTTAACTCGAAATTAGAAGGGCTGGTACTCACATAAAGCCCGGCAGTACCGAAATTGACCCCGGTTGAGGAGGCATTCAGGTAGACTGTGTTATTAGCCACATATAAATTGGTTGAACCGGAGGCTCCCCCGTAAATCCCATAAATGGCGCCTGTGCTCGAAACCGCAGTACTCTTCAGGTCACCGACAAAATTGTTGTAACAGATCATGTCGCCCGTACTGACACTTGAAAGGTAAAGGCCATAAACCCCGCTTCCCGCACCCCCCGCGTTGAAATTCTGCAATTTGTTTTTGTAAACAGTGGTGGTATATGCATTGCCGGAATAAATACCATAAATGGAACCAAACCCATTTAATATGTTGGTAATGGTATTTCCATAAATGTTCTTCGGTCCTGTCGGGTTATTCAGCACATACATGCAATAACATGTACCGTTTGAAGCGATCGTGTTGTTGTCGATCGTATTGTTGTAAAAGTCAGCCTGTGTTCCACCGCCGTTGATATACAGGTAATAGGTGGTACCGGCGCCAAGCACCGACTGTACCCTGGTGTTGTTGGTCACCTGGTTGTTGTGGTATGAAACAACCCCGGTGGTGTTCTGGCAGCCGTTGAAATAGATCCCCTCGATGGTCCCGGTTGACGTGGTGGTAGCCGAACCATAGGTGTTGGCTGTAACAATGTTGTTGTAGACGTTGCAGCTTTGTCCTCCGCCGTTCAGGTACATATAGTAGCAGGTTCCTGCAACTGCTGTCGTGTAGGTACAGTTTGTGACCGTATTGTTGTAGGCATTCATCACGGTCGCACCGGTATAGGTATTGCCGTGGGCATCCCAGATACCGTAGAAGGCACCGGTACCGGCATAGGCGATGGATATCGTGTTGTTATAATAATCGATGTTGGCATTGTTGGCTGTGCCGATCTGGATGCCCGAGCAGGTGCCCGATCCTGCCGACGGCCCGTTGACGATGTTGTTGGCGATCTTCTGGTTGTTCTGGTAGATGGTATAGATCCCATTGTTTGCAACCGATCCGCCGCCGAAGTTGCTGATGGTGTTGGCACCATCCTTACCAATTTCGTTGTTCTGGTCGTAATACACATAAGGGGTTGTGGCGTCGGCAAACCCGGCGATCCATATGCCGTTGTAGCAGTTCTGGATGGTGTTGCTGTAAATCTTGATGTTGGAATTGGCACCGCTGGTGGCGGTAACCGTAAGCTGTGCAACCGGGGATGATGGGGTGACGTTGTTTGCATAGATCCCGATGGTCGCTGTGTTGGTCTTGTTGAGGGTGATGTTGCAGTTTTTAATGGTGACAAACTGGGCACCATCGGTGGCTGAATTTTTGAAAATGGCATATCCCCATTCCACCGTTGCCGAAGGATCCGTAACGTCGATCCCGTCGAAGGTGATATAGTCCGTTCCCTGGAGGCAGAAGATGTATTCAACCGGGGAGGCGGTACCGGCCGCAGCAGTGATTAAAGGATTGGCACCGGTCCCGCTCTTTTTAAAGACGATGGGATTTGAGGCGGTACCCGAAATCATGATCAGCCCGGCTGTCAATGATGGGAATGTTTCGGTATAGCCGGCTGCCACATTGAAGGTTACACCGCCGGAACCGACACCGACAGCATTCAGGGCTGTGATGGCGGCGGTGACCGTTGAATAATCACCCGGGATTGTTTTAATCCCGGAGATCTGGCCAAAGGAGGTAAAGCCGAAAACCAGGGCAACAAATAAAAGGATAATACTCTTTTTCATGGTTGGTGTTTTTGGTTAGTGTTGGTTGTTCTCAATAATTTTCTTTAAAATATCAATCTGGACTTTTTTCTTCTTCAACTCTTTCCTGACTTTGTCCAAAGTCGTATCGGGAGGCAGATCAGACAGCTCTTTTTTTATCTCAGGCTTTTTCATGTGAAACCAATTCCGTTTTCGTATCAAAAATAAATGCACGGCAAATATAGGGTCGGGATCAGGATTTGGTACCTGAAAGCAGCTTAACAAAATCTAATGTTGGCCGGTTTGGGGTCTTAACAAATTCTAACACAATTGTCATTAAATTGACAATCATTCGTTTAGAAAAAAAGACAAATGGATCAGATCTGCGACAGGAAGGAGACCAGGTTGGTCTGGGAAGTGAGGATCCCCAGTTTTTTCCTCAGGCGGGAGCGGGCGACATCGAGCGAAGCCGGGCGTTGCCCGGTCAATTCACAAATTTCCTTGGTGGAGAGGTTTAACTTAAGCAATGCACACAATTTCAATTCATTGGGCGACAAATCTGGAAATTTTACCAGGAGCCGGTCGTAAAACCCGCTGTGCACCTGTTTAAAACGGAGTTCGAATTCATCCCATATGTCATCGCCCGAACTGCGCTGGAGGCTTTTGATCAGTTGCAGGATATCGGACTGGATGCCCGCCTCCGATGCCTTCTGCTGGATCTCGATGAGGCGGTTGGTGTGTTCCACCAGGAATTCATTCTTTTTCAGGAGGTTCATTACATTTAGCGTAAGCTCTTTGTTCTTAAATTCCACCTCGTCGGAAAGCCGCTGTTTTTCAAGCCGGATATTCTTTGTTTTCACAATCTGGCGGGAGAGGAAAAGCGTTACGGTGATCAACCCTGATATTACCAGGATGATGAGGATGATGGTGATAAAGTCTTTTCGTTGCTGCTTCAGGGTATCTTCCCTGAGTTTTTTATCATAGGTATATTCCATTTCGAGCAGGGTCAACCTTGCCGTGGAATGTTCGATGTCGATGCTGTCCTTTGCTGCATTGCGCAGCATCGCGTATTTGTATGCGCTGTCGATTTTGCCTGTTGCCAGGTAATGGTCGTGCAGTACCGTAGCCGCCTGCAAAACAACCTCCCTCATTTTATAGACCTGCCCGTCGTTCAGTGCCAGCATGGCATATTTCACTTTGTTTGCCGGATCCCTGATCTCCACGTAATAATCGGACAGACCGAGGTTGCACATGGCCAGGTTGAACCTGGAATTGACGGAGGCTGAAATGCTGATCGCCTTGTTAAAGTTGGCCAGGAAATCATCATATTTTTTCTCATTCATGTACGCCACTCCAAGGTTCATGTAATTGGTAGCCAGCCGGATCTTCAGCCCAAGCCGCGTGTGAATTTCAATGGCCTCCCGGTAGCAGGCGATGGCGCTGTCGGTTTGTCCCCTGGCTACCATCACCAGCCCCACATTGTTCACCACGTTGGCAATCTGGACAGTATCGTGGGTCTCCCGGGCAATACGGAGCGCCTTAACGTAGTATATGCAGGCCTTGTTGATATTCTGCTGGTAGTAGCAGATATTCCCGATCCCGTTCAGGGCCTTGATGATCCCTTCCTGGTCCCCGATCCCTTCGAACAACCGCAGGGCAGTAAAATAGGATTCGTAGCTGTCGGTATAATCTCCCTGGAAAATCCTGATCATCCCGATGATCAGGTAAGCTTCTCCCAGTTCCTTCTTGTTTTCAAGGCGGCCGGCAAGCTCCTTCGCCTTCAGCACCATGGCCATCCCGGCGGTGAACTGGGTTTTCAGAATCTGGATTTTGCCGACTTCGATCATGGCCTGCAACCTGAGCACTGCATAATCAGTCCCCGACGATGCCGACAGCGCCCTTGTCGCAAATATCAGCGCCTTATCGGGATCGGTGGAGCTCAGCTGCCTGGTTGCTGCAAGCATCATTTCAACCTGCTGCTTTTTCCCGGTTGTTTTTCTCAGGACCATGTCTATGCTGTCGGCATACCTCGCTGGTTCAACTCCCCCGGTTGCCCCGAAAGAAACCAGGAAAAAGAGAAAACAGAAAATGGAATGCATGCGGAACATACGAAGCAAATGGAAAAAACAAAATTAACATTTCCTTCGGAAAACCGGAAAAAAGTACACATTAAGCTGTAAATATAAGGTTTCCGGTTCACCTGTAAGGAATTGTAAGACGTCTGTACCGATTTTGTAACCCCCGTTTCGTATGAATCAACACTTTCTGTTTGTATTTTTGTGCCGCCTTTCAGCCCTTTCCCTGAGATGGAACAAGGCCGATGGTATCGCCATCCATCCGGAAAAGCTTCCGTGTAAAACCAGGTACAATGCAATCATAACGAATACAACATCATTTGACAAACAACCAAAAAACAAGCTTCAACATGAAAACTATCTCCATAATCCTATCCCTTCTGCTTTCCACCGCACTTTCGGTCAATCACCTCCGGGCCCAGTCAGGTCCACCATGGGTCAAGACCAATGTCGGCTATAATTATATCCTCAGGGGTGTTGATTTTCCGTCAAATCAGGACAACATCGGCTATATTTCGGGGGAATCCCTTACATACCAGGGGAATGGAATCGTTCTGAAAACAACCGACGGTGGCTCCACCTGGACCCCGGTATGGACCGGGGCCGGCGAAGGAGCGGAAGGGTCCTGCTTCGTTGACACCGACAACGGGTTCGTGGCAGGATGGCCGAAACTGTCGGCAGGGTGGAGCGGCTTTGGCAAAACCACCGACGGCGGGGCCACCTGGACGTCACCACCGGTAACTCCCGACGTCTACTATTACACGGATGTTGTTTTCAAAGATGCCTCCAACGGCATCCTGCTGGGTTCAACCAACACCCTCCCGGGAGTCTGGGTAACCAGCAACGGGGGGACCTCATGGACCATTGCGACAGGACTGGCAAGTGTACCGAATCATGCCTGCCATGTTTCCGGGAATACCTATTTCCTGGTGGACAACGCCGGCCATATTCAGAAATCGGTCAACAACGGCGCCTCCTGGTCCACAGTGTATTCGGTTCCGGGGGGTCTGCTGACGGGGATCAAATTTTACAACAACCTTACCGGGATGGCTTGCGGCGACAATGGTGTGATCGTGAAGACCTACGACGGAGGGACCACCTGGACTGTTCAGACCGTAGGGACCGACATCTGGCACGATTTCGGCTGGGATACGCCGACGCACGTTTACGTTTGCGGGACCCCCGAACTGGTTTATGAAAGCACCAACAATGGTGCAACCTGGACCAACGCCTTCCCCGGGTCGGCCTACCAGGCGGCATTGTACGAATGCATCTTCACGGCCGGAGGATGGGGCTATATCTGCGGATCGCAGGGCACGCTGCTGAAACGGGTTCCATCCTGTTCCGCTAACTTCAGTGCATCGGCCACTTCGGCCTGCACCGGCAAACCGGTCACCTTCACCAGCCTCGCGACAGGCAGCAACCTTTCATACCGGTGGACCTTTACCGGCGGCACCCCTCCCGCCTCAGTTTCCCCCAACCCCGTCGTTGTGTACAATACTCCCGGGAGTTATAATGTAAAGCTTGTGGTGAACAACGGTTATTGGGCCGACAGCCTGCTCCAGGTAAATTACATCACGGCGTCCCAATCGCCTCCAAGTCCCGTAATTTCAGCTGCGGGATTCACCCTGACCAGCAGCATCCCCAACGGCAACCAGTGGTACCTGAACGGCATCATGATCGCGGGGGCCACCGGGCCGTCGCATACAGCCGTGCATTCGGGATGGTACTGGGATGTGGTGACAGCCAATGGCTGCAGTTCCGACACCAGCAACAACATTGACCTTGTGATGACCGGGGTTGATGAAAACCACGGGCCGGTCGTCCACGTCGCTCCCGTCCCCTGCGACGGGTTGTTCACCGTTGATTTCGACTGGGCCGGAGGGACCGTTTGTTCCATGACCGTCTGCAATAGCATGGGCGTTGCAATTTACAGGGATTCCTTCACCATGCACAATGGGAGGGCCGTCAGGAAAATCGATCTTCGCTCCTCCCCGGCCGGACTGTATATCCTGGAAATGATTTATGAATCGGGCCGGACCGTGCGAAAGGTATTGATCAGGAAATAGACCCCGGTCAACTTTTACCACTTTTACAACCTTTCCTGGAAAATTTTTCTGTGTGTCCGCCTGTCGGGGCTGACAGGCTTTCATTTTTCATCAGGATTTTGGGGAGGGAGGTTTTGTCCGGGTTTGAGTAAGGCAGCGGCACTCCCGGCCAGGGTGGAAAGGTAAAGTTTTTCGACCTTTTCGCGCGCCCAGGGGGTTTTCCGTAAGAAAGTAAGGCTTGACTTTATGCCGGGGTTCTCCAGGAAACAGTTGATCCGTATCAATTTGTAAAGGTCCTCCCAGCGGTAAAGGGTCAGCAGGTGCCGCAGGATCATTTCCAGCGTTACGCCGTGAAGGGGATTGTTGGGCTGTTCAGGCATACCAGGCATTTAACATGCAATTTTTACCGGGAAGATCTTTGAATCTCCTTGGATTTTATATCATCAGGCTGCAACCCCTCGCATCGGAGGCATCGTAACGGCCAAGGACTTCAAACTGCCCGTCGGGGTGGAGCCTGCCAAGATCCTCGGTGGCAATGAAACTGCATGAATCGCGGTTTGCGAGGTCGATGATGCTGATGCCGCCTGTCTTTCCGGTGCCAACATAGGTCAGCGGATCGTTTACATCCGTGATCATGATCTTCATCCAGGGCGGGGTGCTGAACCTGCCGTCGCCCATGGACCATGCCTGCGACAGGAGTTCCGTCATCCCGTATTCCGAATGGATCTGCTCTACGCCAAAGGCCGGGCAAAGCAAACCGTGCAGTTCCTCGCGCGTGATCTCCTTGCGTTTTCCCTTCATTCCGCCGGTTTCAATAACGATCACCGGCACATAATCGCCCGGGTAGTTGGTTGCAAAATCAAGCAGGGCGTATGTAAGCCCGATCATAATCACCTTTTTCCCTCTTGCCCTCTGCTGGCGGAGACGGGCATGCAACCCTGAATGGTTTGCAAGGAAAAAGCCGTTCTCGGGACTGCTGCTGAGGTCCATCAGCTGCTGGATCATGTAAACGAGCGAGGAATCGGGCGCCTGCTCGGGGGTAGGTGTCAGCGCAAGGAACTGGACCTCCTCGGGATTGCCGTATAATCTTGTGAACCCCTTGATGAAGGAATGGCGATAGAGGGCCAGATCGGTTACCAGGTGACGGCTTCGCACCATACCGGTGGTTCCGCTGCTGCGGAAAACAGCCTGGGGCGGTTTGTTGCCGCAGACGACATCCCTGGTCTTGAAGAAGCTGATGGGCAGGAACGGAATATCCTCCACCCTGGCAACACTCCGGTGACTGATCCTCCGTGCGTCGACAAATTCACGGTACACGTCATTTGATTCATACTGGTAACGGAACAGCTCCAGGGCGGCAAGGTTGAATTCCTCAGGGGTGGATATCCCGAAAATATTTTCTGTCAATTTCATTACTGGAATTTTAAACAAGGTTAAAAGGTGATATCACCGTACAACATCACTGTCAGCCCATTCGTTAATTATTTCCCCGTCCCGCTGTTTCACCAATTTTTTGTACCTTTACGACCTGCAAAGATATTGAATTAACGTTGATAAGAACCATGATGTTTATGCGCAATTACCGCGGTTTTCAACTTTTCCTGCTTGCAGTCGCCACAGGTTGCCTGTTCCTGGTTTCATCCTGCATGAAGAAAGAGGTTTATCCGGATGTCCCTGTGATCGCTTTTCAGAGTTTTGTTGAGGAATTCGACACCGGGAAATATGCAACAAGGGGCTACCTGACCATCACCTTCAAGGACGGCAACGGCGACATCGGTTTACTGCCGGGCCAGACCCAGCCTCCATTCGATTCGGGAAGCCCTTATTATTACAACTATATCATCGATTATTACGAAAAACAGAACGGGAGCTTCGTGAAACTGGTCACCACCGTTCCCTTCAGCGCACGAATCCCTTACCTAACCCCCGACGATCCGAACAAGGCGATCAAGGGTTACATTGTCGACACGATCCTGCTGAACCCCAAACCGGCCCACGACACGGTCAAGTTCAAGTTTTTCATATACGACCGCGCCTTGCATAAAAGCAATGTTGATTCCACGCCACCAATCATCCTCAGGAGACGGTAACAGCGGATGGACAGAATTTACGCGGACCGCAGGTATTTAATCATCGGGTTTTTCCTGTTAATCGGGCTGTTCTTTCTTGCACGGCTTTTCTATGTGCAGATCATGGTCGACAAGTACATCCTGTCGGCCAACAACAACGTACTCCGTTATGTCACACAATACCCGGCCCGGGGGCTGGTTTTCGACCGCAACGGGAAATTGCTGGTCTACAACGAAGCTGCCTACGACCTGATGGTGATCCCCCGGCAGGTCAAAAACGCCGACACCATGGCGCTGTGCCACCTGATCGGCATTGACAAGGAAGAGTTCATCAACCGCCTGCAGAAGGCCAGGAACTTTTCACCTTACCGGCCGTCTATCTTTGAAGCGCAGATCACCCGCGAAAATTACGGCTTCCTTGAAGAGCAGCTTTTCCTCTTCCCCGGGTTTTTTGTCCAGTCGCGCACCCTGAGGAAATACACCTATCCTGTTGCTGCGCACACCTTCGGGTACATCGGCGAGGCCGGGCCCGAAGTGATCGAGAAGAACCCCTATTACCGGTCGGGCGACTATATCGGCATCAGCGGCATCGAGAAATCGTATGAGGATATCCTCCGCGGGAAAAAGGGGATGAAGATCCGCGTTTATGATGTGCTGAACCGCGACAAGGGGAGCTTCAGGGAAGGAAAGTACGATACTGCTTCAATGGCAGGGACCGATCTCTACTCCTCCATGGATGTGGAACTGCAGCAATACGGCGAACTGTTGATGACCAACAAGAAGGGCAGCATCGTCGCGATTGAACCGCAGACAGGCGAAATCCTTTGTGTGGTTTCAAGTCCCTCATACGACCCCAACCTGCTGGCGGGAAACATACGGAAGAAAAACTACACCCTTCTGTTGCAGGATACCATTTTCATTCCCCTGTTCAACCGCGCCCTGATGGCAATGTACCCGCCCGGATCGACCTTCAAGCTGGTGGATGCGCTCATCGGCCAGCAGGAGGGCGTGCTCACCCCCGATACCCGCTATGGCTGCCCGGGAGGGTTCCCGCTCGGGAACGGGAAAAAGGTGGCGTGTCACCCCCATCCCTCGCCCCTCGACCTTGTCGGGGCCATCCAGATTTCGTGCAACTCATACTTCTGCCGGGTATTTAAATCGATCATCGATAAAAAATCGTTCGCGAGCACACGCCAGTCTTACGAGAACTGGCGGAAAGAGGTGATGAGCTTCGGTTTCGGCAAGCGGATCGGCATCGACATCCCCGGCGAACTCAACGGGAATATCCCGACCCCCACCTATTACGATAAATACCACGGGGTTGACCGGTGGCGGTCGATGACCATCATTTCGCTCGGGATCGGCCAGGGCGAGATCGGCATCACCCCGATCCAGCTGGCCAACCTTGCCGCACTTATTTCGAACCGGGGATGGTATTATCCCCCGCACATCATTCATGGCATCGGCAGAAAAGACAGCCTGAACCTGGCTTACAACACCAAACGGAACACCCTGGTCGACCCGCGGTATTTCGACATCGTCATCGAAGGGATGGGCGACGTGGTCACCGGCGGAACCGGACGGATCGCGCAGATCGACAGCGTAAACGTATGCGGCAAGACTGGCACGGCGCAAAACCCGCATGGCAAGAACCATTCGATTTTCATCGCCTTTGCCCCGAGGGAAAATCCTAAAATCGCAATCTCGGTGGTGTGCGAGAATGCCGGCATGGGGGCAGCGTGGGCGGCCCCGATCGCCAGCCTTATGATTGAAAAATACCTGAAGCGCCAGGTGAAACGCAAAGACCTGGAAGAGCGCATGATCAACGGAAACCTGATAAACGGAAAATTACCTGAAAGTGAGAGAGGACAAGGGAATCTTTTACCGGATTGACTGGGTGGTGGTGCTGCTGTACCTCCTGTTGGTGTTCATCGGCTGGCTGAACATCTATGCCGCCGTGTATAACGACATCCATAACAACATCGTTGATCTTACCCAGAAGTACGGCAAACAGATGGTATTCATCCTTGCGGCCATCTTCCTGGCCTTGGGGATCCTCATCATCGACCCAAAATTTTTCTCCCAGTTTGCCTGGTTCATCTATGGATTTTTCCTTTTCATGCTGGTCGTCGTGATCTTTTCGGGTCGCGTGGTGGCAGGATCAAAAGGGTGGTTCGCCTTCGGGGGATTCGGCATCCAGCCTGCCGAATTCGCGAAAATGGCGACCGTGCTGGCCCTGGCAAAATACCTTGGAACCCTTGACGTAAGCCTGGCACGGTTCAGAAGCATGATGATCGCTGCGGCCATCATCCTGGCACCTGCCGTCATCGTATTGTTGCAGCACGACACGGGCTCGGCCATTGTTTTCCTGGCCCTGGTGATCGTGCTGTACCGGGCCGGCCTGACAGGGTTCGTCCCCCTTGCATTCATCGTGCTTCCGGTCCTGGGGATCCTGGCGCTGCTGGTCTCCAAGGTCATCCTGGTTGCGGTGCTGTTGCTTGTAGCCGGGATCTTTTACTTTTACAGCAATAAAAAACTTCGTACCATCGTCCTGATCACAGGAATCTTCCTCGGTTCCGTCG
Organism: uncultured Bacteroidales bacterium; assembly: GCA_903845055.1. Taxonomy (GTDB): domain Bacteria; phylum Bacteroidota; class Bacteroidia; order Bacteroidales; family FEN-979; genus CAIVAT01. Next base: position 10,949 of record CAIMWF010000058.1, read on the forward strand.
GTTTTGTCTTCTCGGTCGACTTCAGCGTGAACCACATCCTTGAACAGCACCAGCGGAACAGGATTCATGTACTGCTTGGTCAGGTGATCGACCTGAAGGGGGCCGGGTACAATGTAAACCAGTCGCTGATCGCCATCGGTTCGGGGAGGGTTTTCGGGAAGGGATACCTGCAGGGGACACAGACAAAATACAATTTCGTTCCTGAGCAGAGCACCGATTTCATATTCTGCACCGTTGGCGAAGAGTGGGGCTTTGCGGGTTCCTCGGCGCTCGTGCTGATCTATCTTGGCCTTTTCACCAGGATCATTTTCCTTGCCGAGCGGCAACGATCGAGATTCAGCAGGTTTTATGGTTACGGCGTCGCCTCCATCCTTTTCTTCCATTTTGCCATCAACATCGGGATGACGCTCGGGCTGGTCCCGGTGATCGGCATCCCACTGCCGTTCATAAGCTACGGAGGGTCCTCGATGTGGGCCTTCACCATCATGCTGTTCATTTTCGTCAGGCAGGACTCCTACAGGTATGATCTCGTGTGACCGGCGCCCATGAAAAAAAAACCGAAATTACCGGCCAGGACCATCCATGTGAAAAACATGACCTGCAGCTGTTGCATTCACCTGCTGCGCCGGGAACTGACGCTCGACGGGGTTGAAATACAGGAGATACAGCTGGGAACCCTGCGCCTTGCCCTCGACACGGCAAAGATCACCTGGAGAAAAATCGAATCGATCCTGGATGGTTACGGGTTTGAGATCATCCGCGACAAGGAGAAGATGATCGTGGAGCAGATCAGGCATGCAGTGATCGACCTGGTGCACAACTCCACCTACAATGCCATGGTGCGGAATTCGGATTACCTGGTCGAACGTTTCGGCATGTCGTACCCCTACATTTCGACGCTTTTTTCAAAACATGAAGGGATTACCCTCGAAAAGTTCACCATCCTCCACAAGATTGAAAAGGTAAAGGAACTTATCGAATACGGCGAACTCACCCTGAGCGAAATTGCATATATGATGGGATACAGCAGCGTACAGTATCTTTCGACCCAGTTCAAATCGGTTACCGGGATTTCGGTTACGGAATACAGGGGTACCCCGGGCGCGGGCCGCAAAGGCATTGACAAAATCACGTAAAACCCTTTATTCACGGGGATCGCAGGTCATCAACCCCGTTTCTTCCTTAAAATCTTGTACAAATTTTCCCGAATTTTATAACATGCAGCCCGGCACCGGGTTGTAATATTGTGCCGTAATTTTGCCCCGGCAGATCCTTTGAAACATTTTCCGGGTCAATCCGGGTTTATCTCCGGCAGGAACGTACAATCAAAAATCATCCTATGAAACTTCGAAAAAATGTTGCCGTAAGTGAGGCCGGGCTTCTGTTCAACCCGGTGACGGGCGAATCATTTTCCGTCAACCCCATCGGGGTCGAGATCCTGAACATGGTCAGGGAAGATAAAAGCCCCGACCAGATCAGCAAAGCCATCCTCAGCAAATATTCGACCGACCGGGATACCTTTGAGAAAGACTACCACGACTTCATCGGTATCCTGGAACATCACAACCTGATCGAAAGCCATGAAGAAACGAAAGCTTAACATCGCTGTCACCGGCCTGAACGCCATCGACTCGCCGGGTCCCGGGGTGTCGGTAATCAGGGCGCTGCGGGAGGCAGCTTCGTTTGATGTCCGCATCATCGGGCTTTCTTACGAGTCGCTCGAGCCCGGCATCTACATGCACGACCTGGTCGACCGTACCTATTCAATACCCTACCCGGGCGCAGGCACCGATACCCTGCTTGCCAGGATGGAATACATCCATGAAAAGGAGAACCTCGACGTGATCATCCCGAACTTTGATGCGGAACTTTATCCCTTTATCAAGCTGGAAGCGAAATTAAAGGAGATGGGTATCCACATGTTCCTGCCCACCCTGCGCCAGTTTGAAGAACGCCACAAGGTGAACCTTAACGATTTCGGGCGGAAATACAACATCAGCGTACCGAAAAGCAAGGTGATCTTCGACCTGAACACGGTGCACAGCCTGCCTTCCGAATTTTCGTTCCCGATGATCGTCAAGGGAAAGTTTTACGACGCTTCGATCGCCTACAGCATCGAACAGGTGAAGAGCTACTTCAACAAGATCAGCGCCAAATGGGGACTTCCGATCATCATCCAGGAGTTTGTACATGGTACTGAATTCAATGTTACCGGACTGGGCGACGGCAAAGGGAATACCATCGCGGCGGTTCCCATGCGCAAGCAGTACATCACCGACAAGGGCAAAGCCTGGGGAGGGATCTCCATATCGGACGAAAAGATGCTCGACATGACGAGGAAATTCCTGAAAAACACCAAATGGAGGGGAGGTTTCGAACTCGAACTGATGAAAAACAAGGACGGTGAACTCTTCCTCCTGGAGATCAACCCGCGGCTCCCGGCATGGATCTACCTGGCAGTGGGCGTGGGGCAAAACATCCCCGAAGCGCTGGTGAACCTTGCCATGGGGGTGAAGGTTACCCCCTTCAGTTCTTATGCCATTGGAAAAATGTTCGTGAGGTATTCATGGGATATGATCGTTGACCGGGAAGAATTTGAGCAGATCTCGGTTTACGGGGAACTTTGAAATGAATGCAGGAATAAAGTAATGCAGGAAAACCGGGAATAAGGCATCTAATGGTTTGGGGCTAAATTCCGGCATTGAGATTTGGATTTTATGTGTGGAATTAATTCAGAAAAAATAACAAAATGAGCAAAATTCGATATGAACGCCCGGTGATTAAAAAGCTTGAAACCGGGATGCCGAACAAATTCGGAACCAGGACTGAATATGAACCCATGACCAGCATCGACGGGGTGTCGGTGAACGAACTCATCCGTACCTATGGTTCTCCCCTCTTCGTCATTTCCGAAAAGACGGTGAGGTCGACCATCAGGAAGGCAAAAAAGGCGTTCGAAACACGGTATCCGAAGGTGCAGTTTGCCTGGTCGTACAAAACAAACTACCTGAACGCTGTTTGCAGCATTTTCCACCAGGAGGGCTCGTGGGCCGAGGTGGTTTCGGGGTTTGAATACGAAAAGGCGATCAGCCTCGGGGTGGATGGAAAGAAAATAATCTTCAACGGTCCGGACAAAAGCGAAACCGACCTCACCAGGGCCATCTTGAACGATTCGCTGATCCACATCGATCACCTTGACGAACTCTATTCAATCACCGAACTGGCTGAAAAGCTGGACAGGCGTCCAAGGGTTGCCATCAGGGTAAATATGGATACAGGTGTATATCCCATTTGGGATCGCTTTGGTTTTAATTATGAAAACGGCCAGGCCTGGGATGCCATCAACAAAATCATGCATTCGGAAAAAATGCAACTTGTCGGACTGCACTGCCACATCGGGACATTCATGCTCTCACCGTCTGCTTATGGCATTGCCGCGGCCAAGCTGGCTGAACTTGCGCTTGCACTCGAAAGCAAATTCAAACATACGATCCGCTACATCGACATGGGAGGCGGGTTCGCCTCCAGGAACACGCTCAAGGGATCGTACCTTCCGGGAAACGATATCAATCCCTCCTTCGACGACTTTGCAGAAGCCATCTCCACCGCCCTGATCAACAGCAATTTTCAGAAAGACAAATTGCCCCTGCTCATCCTTGAAACCGGGCGTGCCCTGGTTGATGAGGCCGGATTCCTGCTCGGATCGGTGATCTCGAACAAGCGGTCGAGCACCGGACGGCGCAATACGATCATCGATGTGGGGGTGAACATCCTGTTCACCTCGTTCTGGTACGATCACAAGATCACGCCGGCGCAGTCGTTCACCCATTATTCGGAGGATACCTGCCTGTACGGACCGCTGTGCATGAACATAGACGTGATCCGCGAAAGCACAAACCTGCCGCTGCTCAATAAGGGCGAACACATTGTCATTCACAACGTAGGAGCTTACAACATGACACAATGGATGCAATTTATTACCTTGCGGCCCAATGTTGTGCTGATCGACATGGACGAAAAGCCTCACCTGATCCGCAGCAGGGAATCGCTTGAAAACATGAACAGCATGGAAGAGGTGCCCGCGCACCTGGCGAAGTTCAATGTTTAAATGATTTGGAGATTTGGAGTGTGAAAATTTGGGGATGTGGGGATTTGGGGATTTGGGGATGTGGAGATTTGGGGATGTGGAGATTTGGGGATGTCAGGATGAATTCTCCGTAATTTTAATTTTTAATTTTTAATTATTTTTGCTTTGGCTATCAAACGACTGACGACCACTTTTCCCTCGTTTCTTTCGAGTTTGCTGAACAGCTATACCCAGATCTTTTTTTCCGACAGCTGGATTTTTTCGGTGATCCTGGTGATCGTGTCGTTTTTTGATTTCTGGGCGGGTTTAAGCGGGGTGATCGCGGTAATGGCTTCTAACACGCTTGCCTATCTCATCGGTCTTAACAGGCAGAAGATCAAACGGGGCTATTACGGGTTCAACAGCCTGCTGGTGGGACTTGGGCTCGGGGTATTTTACCAGCCCGGACCAGAGTTCTTCATCATCCTGGGTTTTGCCTCCCTGCTGACCCTGTTCCTGACGGTATGGATGGAAGGGGTGATCGGGAAATACGGGCTGCCTTTCCTGAGTGTTTCATTTTTACTCGGCACCTGGCTGGTCAGCCTTGCCACCCGCCAGTTTACGGCGCTTCATGTGAGTGAACGCGGGATTTACATGACCAACGAGATGTTCAGGCTCGGGGGACAGAAAATGGTTACCTCTTACAACCTGCTGGCCGACATGGGGATCCCTGAGTCGGTCAGGCTCTATTTTACCTCGCTGGGGGCCATCTTTTTTCAGTACCACCTGATGGCAGGGGTGCTGATTGCCATCGGTTTGCTGATCTACTCCCGTATTGCCTTCATCCTGTCGCTGGTGGGCTTTTTCTCAGCCTATGCCTATTACCATTTCATCGGCGCCGATATTCATGAACTCAGCTACAGCTTCATCGGGTTCAATTTCATCCTGACATCAATCGCCGTCGGCGGATTTTTCATCATCCCCTCGCGGTGGTCTTTCCTGTGGGTGATCCTGCTCACCCCGCTGATATCCATCATCCTGACCAGCACCCAGGCAATTTTCTCCATGTTCCAGCTTTCCGTCTATTCCCTGCCGTTCAATGTTGTCGTGCTCATTTTCCTTTATGTCCTGAAGTTCCGTGAACGGTTTTTCGACAAACCCGAACTGGTCTCGTTCCAGCAAAATTCTCCCGAGAAAAACCTGTACGCACATTCCAATTACAAGACGCGCTTCGGCAAATCACTCTATTTCCCGTTCATGCTGCCCTTCTGGGGCGAATGGAAAGTGACACAGGGCCACGACGGGGAAGTTACGCACCAGGGCGACTGGCGCCATGCCTGGGATTTCGAGGTGACGGATGACGAAGGGCATACCTGGTCGGGCGAGGGGAACAACCGTGAAGATTATTACGCGTTCGGCAAACCGGTCGTCGCCCCGGCGGACGGGCACGTTGAGGAGGTCATCGACGATGTTGACGATAATGAGATCGGCCGGGTGGACCTGGAACACAATTGGGGTAACACCATTATTCTCAGGCATGCCGACCAACTCTATTCAAAATTATCACACCTGAAAAAGGGCAGCATCAGGGTCAGCGCGGGCGATGCCGTGAAAAAAGGCCAGGTTCTCGCCTCCTGCGGCAACTCGGGGCGATCGCCGGTGCCCCACCTTCATTTCCAGCTGCAGGCAACTCCCTGGATCGGCTCCCCGACCCTTGATTACCCGCTGAGCCACTTCATCCGGCATAAAAACGGCGGTTACGAAATGATCTCCTACGAATCGCCTGAAAATAGCGTACCTGTTTCAAATATTGTTAAAAACTCCTCCCTGGAGCGGGCATTTCATTTTATCCCCGGCCAGCAGTTCCGGTTCAAGGTTATCCCCGCCTCCGGGAGGGAATACCAGGTTGCATGGGAGGTGAAGGTGGATGCCATCAACCAGGTCTTTCTTTTTTGCGAGGAAACCGGATCACGCGCATGGTTCAGGAACGACGGCGATATCCACTACTTCACCTATTTTGAAGGCGACCGGTCGTCGGTCCTGTACAAATTCTTTCTAGGAGCCTACAAAGTGATGACGGGTTATTACCGCGACCTCCTTGTGAAGGACCAGTTTCCCGTCAACATTTTCAACAACCGGGTTGCCGGTCTGGTCCAGGATTGCGTGGCCCCGTTCTTCTTTTTCACGCGGTCGGAATACCGCCTGCATTACCTTGACATGGGCGATGACCTGATGCAGACCGACATCAGTCTGCATGCGGAGGTGAAGGCCAGGCTCGGCACTTTTGAACTCAGGAACATGAGTTGTGACATTTTTGTCGGCATTCACGGGCTTGAACGTTTCATCATCAGGGAAAAGGGTAATGAGACCATTGTCCACTTAATCAGCAGCCGATGAGAAAAAAACTCGTTCTTTTCCTTCTCCCGCTGGTTTCGCTCATGCCGGTTTTTTCCATGGCTTCGGCAAAACTCGATTTTGCGACAGTCGACATGCTCACCTACCGGTGTTACCAGGAACAGAAATGGGACAGCGTGATCGCCGTCGGGAAGCAGGCTTTAAGGCAGGATATTGATTATTACTACCTCCGGGTGAGAATGGGTATCTCCTATTACCGGAAATCGGAATACCTGCCGGCAATTGCCCACCTTGAAAAGGCACGGCAGTTCAACTCCGGCGACCCGGTTGCCGGAAATTACCTTTACCGGGCCTACTGCCTTACCAACCGGAATGAGGAGGCACTGCTTCTCCGGGCCTCCATGCCTGCAGGGGATCGTGATACCACTGGGTCAGAGACCGGGATCGTTGAACAGGTGCATTTCGAAAGCGGCTATACCCTCAGCAGCGACCGGAATCCGAAAGACATCCCGACCCTGGCAGGGAAAGACAGCATATATGGCGGGCGCGACCTCTACGGGAACAGCTTTTACGCAAGCCTCGGGCTCAGGCTGAGGGTGTCGGACAGGATCGGCCTGAGCCTGTCGTACAACTACCTGGATTTCACCAAGACCCGTTACATCCAGTACGGCCGGGCCGAAGCACACCGCGATTCGGTCAGCCGCCAGTTTTTCAGCAACGATTATTTCTATTCCTATCCCTGGACCATGCACGACACCTCCTTCAGGTACCATGTAACCCAGCATGAAGCCTATGCCGGGGTCACAATCGTCCTCCCCTGGGGGCTCAGGGTGATGCCGGCCGTTCACTGGATCAACGACCGCTACAAAGTGATCACCACCACTTACCGCACCGACAGCATCACCGACACGGCCTATTACCTGAAACGCGACAGTACCTACCACCTGTTCCGCTACCCGTTGCTCGTATACAATTATACCGAAAAGGATACCTCCTTCAACAACTGGGTGGTCTCGCTCCGGGTTTCAAAGGAACTGGGCAGGGTAAACCTGTCACTATCGGGCAGCTGGTCAAACCTGAACGGTAAAACCCAGAAACAGGCCGGCGCATCGGTAACCTATTATCCTTTCGGAAATTTCAATTTCTACGGCACCACCAGCGCCACCGGCTTTTTCCAGGGAAAAACCAGCCGTTTGCTGCTCAGCCAGGTGATCGGCGGCAGGATCACACACTGGATGTGGGGCGAGGCGAATTTTTACAATGGCGACTACACCAATGCCAATATTTTCAATGGTTCGGTCGTTTACAACAACAGTGACATCATCGATTACCGCGGCGGGGCCACCCTTGTGTTCATGGCCGGGAAACACCTTCAGCTGTCGCTGATCTGGCAGTATTTCAAAAAGGAGAGCCAGCAGTATTATTATATCAAAACCGTGAACCCCGACACCCATGCCGTCAAGGAGGTTCTGCAAACTAAAAACAACCCATATACCACTAACACAATCATCGGAGGAATTACATGGAAACTGTAAGAAAAATTCAAAACTCAAAACTCAAAACTCAAAACCGGAAGAAATCAGCATGCTCGATTACGCGCTGTTTCGTTACATTGCTTTTCCTGTCATGTTCCCTTTCCCTTTTCAGCCAGGCAAATTACACGACGATGCAGGAGGCTTTTGCAAAGAGCCAGGAATATGAAGGGCGGGGCAATTTTGCCGATGCGATCGCCTCCCTGAAGACCATTTACCAGGAAGATTCTTATGAAATAAACCTGCGCCTCGGGTGGGTCACATATCTCAACGGTTCCTTTACCGAATCGACAGCCTATTACCAGAAGGCCATCAAGCTGAAGCCTTATGCCCTCGAACCCAAATTCGGGTATGTTTACCCTGCCTCCGCACTCGGCAACTGGGACCAGGTGGTGAGCCAGTATACCGACATCCTTGCAGTCGATCCGCAGAATACCCTTGCCAACTACCGCATGGGTTCGATATTTTACGGCAGGAAGGATTATACGAAGGCCGAAAAATTTCTGGAGAAGGTGATCAACCTGTATCCCTTCGACTACGACAGCATGATCCTTTATGCCTGGACAAATTACAAACTGGGCAAACTGCGTGAAGCCCAGGTGCTGTTCAACAAAGTATTACTGCACAAGCCGAAGGATGTTTCGGCACTCGAGGGGCTGTCGCTGATCAAATAGCAAAATAGTAAAATGGCAGGATGGTAAAATTGTTAAATGGACAGGGTCCCCGGCGGATCGTCCTTTTCTTCGGCGAACGGTACGATAGATGCGCTATCTTTGCAGTTCAATTGAATTATCATCATGACCATCTCGTATATAAAGGATAATATCTATCACGGCTTCAGGCTGGAGGAGGAACGGTTTGTCAAGGAGCTGAACGCCAACTGCCTCTATTTCAAACATGTGAAAAGCGGGGCAAGGCTGTTGAAGATTGCCGCCTCCGACATCAACAAGACCTTCTGCATCGGGTTTAAAACCTTCCCCGAATCGGACAACGGTGCCCCCCACATCATGGAACATTCCGTGCTGAACGGGTCAAAGTCCTTCCCTGTGAAAAGCCCGTTCGACGTACTGCTGAAAGGATCGCTGAGCACTTTCCTGAATGCCTACACCTCCAAGGATTACACCATGTACCCGGTCGCCAGCATGAACGACAAGGATTACTTCAACCTCATGCACGTTTACCTCGATGCGGTGTTCAATCCCCTCATCTACGATGATCCCCGCATCCTCAAACAGGAGGGCTGGCATTACGAGCTGAAGGGCAGGGACGAGGCGCTGACATATACCGGTGTCGTTTACAATGAGATGAAGGGCTCCTTTTCGAATCCCCAGCGCGAACTCTGGTACCAGGTTTTTAAACATCTATTCCCCGGCAACGCCTATGGCTTTGAGTCAGGCGGAACCCCCGAGGCGATCCCGACCCTCACCCGGGAGGAATTCCTGGAGTTTCACCGGAAAAACTACCATCCCGAAAACAGCTATATCTTTCTTTACGGCAATGCCGATCCCGACCGGGAGATGGCCTTCATCGACTCCCATTACCTGTCGGGGTATGAGAAAACGGGAAATGTCATCACCATTGAAGATCAGCCACCCTTCGGCAAGATGAAGGATGTAACCGCGTTGTACCCGCTGATGGAGGAGTCGAGTACCGAAAACCAGACCTTCCTTACCTATAATTTTGTCGCCGGGCCGAATACCGACCTTGCGCTGACCATGGCGCTTGATATTTTGTGTGAAATCCTCGTAAACCAGGAATCAGCACCCATCCGCCTCGCGCTGCAGGAGGCGGGCATCGGTCAGGATGTTTCGGCTTCCTCCTCCAACTTCAGGCAGCATGCGGTGCAGATCGCCGCCATCAATGCAAACCCCGGGGACAAACAAAAATTCATGGAAATTGTAACCGCCACACTTAAGAAAGTGGTGGAAGAGGGGTTGAACAAAGAGGAGGTGGAGGGGGTGATCAACCGGATCGAATTCAGGCTGCGCGAAGGCGATGACGCCCAGAAAGGGCTTACCTACCTCAACATGACCCTTCCCGCGTGGTTCTTTGCCGACGACCCGTTTGCAGGTCTCCAGTATGAAGATCACCTGGCCGAGGTCAAAAAAGCACTCACCGGCGATTACCTCGAAACAATCATCCGCACCTATTTCCTCGACAACCCGTTGTCGCTCCTGCTCAGCCTTGAACCAGGGACCGGGCTTGAAAAGGAACGCCAGCTGCGGCTTGAAAACGAGCTCCTCGCCTACCGGTCGACCCTAGGCGAAACCGACATCGAAACCCTGATCGGTGAAACCGAAGCGCTCATCAGCTACCAGCAGCGTGAAGATCCGCCCGAGGCGCTGGCATCCATCCCGATGCTGGAGATCGGCGACATCGATCCGAAGGCGGTTTTTTATGGTGTCGAGCAGCTCAACATTACAGGCATCCCGGTCCTGGCGCATGAACAGTTCACCAACGATGTGGTGTATGTCAACCTCTTCTTCGACCTGAAGGTCCTTCCGCAGGAGATGATCCCCTACGCAGCCCTGCTGTCGAACGTGATCGGGAGCCTTGACACAAAGAACTATTCGTTCGGGGAGCTGAACAAAGCACTGAACATCCATACCGGGGGATTCTACACCTCGCTGCGCAATTTCCTGGTAAAATCGGATGACAACAAGATGTTGCCAAAATTCGTAGTCACCTCAAAGGCGATCAATTACAAGGTTGGAAAACTTTTTGAACTGGTCGAGGAGATCCTCGACAACACCCTGTACGACGATATCGACCGGCTGAAGGCCGTGCTGATGCGTCACCAGTCGCAACTCGATTCCCAGGTCAAGGGGAACGGTTATCATGTGGCCAGCCGGAGGATGTCATCATACATCAGCAACAACGGGATGTTCAGCGAACAAACTGGGGGGCTTTCCTATTACTGGTTTGTGTCCGACCTTGTCCGGAACATTGAAAAATCGGCTCCGGAAATCTGTGCCACCCTGAAACAGGTTGCCTCCATACTTTTCACCTGGAACAACATGGTCACCTCGGTCACCGGGGAAAAACGCGACCAGGTGGCCTTCGGGAACGGGCTGAACTTCCTTGCACGGCAGCTGCCAAACGGTAACTCCGGGCCCAAAACCTGGGCTTTCAGCCTCGTCAAAGGCAACGAAGGATTGCAGGCAGCCTCGAATGTACAGTACGTGATCATGGGATCCAATTTCAAACATCTCGGTTACGCATGGAATGCCAGGCTGCGCGTACTGAACCAGGTGCTTTCGACCGACTGGCTGCAAACGCGGATCCGCGTCATCGGCGGGGCTTACGGAGGATTCAGCTCCATTTCTCCTTCGGGGAATTTCACCTTCAATTCATACCGCGATCCGAACCTCGGCAATACCCTCGAAAATTACATGAACACGGTCGCCTACCTGGATTCTTTCGATGCCGGCCGCGAACTCATGAACCGCTATATTATCGGGACCATCTCGGAGATCGACTCACCCCTGACACCTTCCCAGAAGGGCGACCAGGCGGTGAGCCTGTTTTTTACCCGGCGAACCATCGAGGAGGTCCAGCACGACCGCGACGATGTCCTGTCGACAACCCCTGCCGACATCATCGGATTCAGGCAACTGGTTGCCGATGTCCTTGCACAGGACACCCTTTGCGTTTATGGAAACGCCGACCGGCTTGCCGCAGACCAGGTACTGTTTAAATCACTCGTCAAAATCGACCAGCCCGTATGAACCTTTATTCCCTAACCGGCATCATCACCGTTCAGGCTGCCCTTGTTTCGTACAGCATTGCCATTATTTCCGAACAGCGTAAACGGCTGGTGACCCGTAAGGTTCTCACATTCCTCACCCTTGGCGTTTTGCTCGATATCACCGCCACCGCCTTTATGATCCTCGGGTCAAGCCGGGGTGCTTTCACCCTGCATGGCATCCTCGGCTATTCATCCCTCGCCGGGATGCTCACCGATGCGATCCTGATATGGAGGTTTCACAGGAAGCACCCTTCACCGGAAAGGGTCTCAGGCGGAACGCACTGGTACTCCCTGGGGGCATACCTGTGGTGGATCGCGGCTTATATCACCGGGGCAATGCTGGTAGCTCTCCGTCACTGACCTTTTAATGCCGGATATCGTGCATTTCGCGGCATACGTCGAATTTATTTCCGGGTTTAATGTTTTTAGGATAATTTTATCAAAAAATCACATGAACCATCGTTCCTGCCAACTGCTGCTGATCGCCTTGCTGACGACCATCGTATCCTGTAATCTCCGTACCGCGGTCAACAACGGCCCATCGGCCGACCCGCTCGTTTCCCATATCGATTCGGCCGTGAAACCCGGCAGCGATTTCTTCCTTTTTGCCAACGGCAAATGGTTCAGGGAGCACGCGATCCCCGCGAGTGAGCAGAGCAACGGACTGTGGCAGTTGATCCAGGACACGATCAACAGCCAGGTAAGGCAGATCTGCGAAACGGCCGCCGGCGCTACCCGTGCCGAAACCGGCAGTAACAAACAAAAGATCGGCGATTTTTTCCATACCGGGATGGACAGCATTTCGATCAACAAACAGGGATTGTCGGAACTGACGGCCGACTTCGGCCGGATCGACGGCATCAGGAACCTGGAAGATCTTGCCGCGGTAGCAGCCTGGATCCACTCGGTATCAGGTGCTCCATTGTGCAGTTTTGATGTTCACCAGGACGACCGGATCAGCAGCAAAAATGCTGTATTCATATACCAGGGAGGGCTGAGCCTTCCCAACCGCGACTTTTATTTTGACAAGGAGCCCCGCGCGGTCATGATCCGCACTAAATTCGTGGAACACCTTGCGCACATGTTCATGATCATGGGGCATAACGAAGGTGATTCAAAGAAGATTGCCGGCCAGGTCATGGATCTTGAAACCTCCCTGGCAGCCGGGTCCAGGAAACTGGCCGATACGCGCGACCCGCTGAAAAACTACAATAAGATCCCCATTGCAAAACTGAAACAGCTTACACCCGATTTCAACTGGACCCTGTTCATGAAGAATGCCGGGCTCCCGGCGGTGGACACCGTCATCGTGGGACAACCTGAATTTTTAACGGTCCTCAATGCCCGGCTAAAATCGGTTCCGCTCGATGTATGGAAAAACTACCTGAAATTCCACCTGATCCGCGACCTGTCCCCATACCTGGACGATCGTACCTTCAGGGAATCCTTCAGCTTTTATTCAACCACCCTCCGGGGTGTTCCCGAACCCAAACCCCGGTGGAAAAGAGTTGTTCAGAAAACCGATGGCTCGCTTGGAGAACTGGTCGGGCAGGTTTATGTGACCGATTACCTGCCAAAAGGGACCAAGGAAAAACTGAAAGAGATCGGATATGCCATCAAGGCGGTTTACGCCGAGCGGATCAGGGCCCTCGACTGGATGACCGAAACCACCAAGGTTAAGGCACTGAAGAAACTCGACGCCATCATGATCAAGGTGGGTTACCCCGACAAATGGAAGGATATGAGCGCCATGCAGATCGACCGCTCTTCGTATGTCCGCAACGTTATGAGCGCCAACAAGTGGTGGTTCGGCTACATGACCTCAAAATACGGCAAACCGGTCGACCGTACCGAATGGGATATGGAGCCCCAGACCTACAACGCCTATTACAACCCGTCCAACAACGAGATTGTTGTTCCCGGCTGCAACATCATTGTCCCGGGGTTTGAACACCAGCTTGCCGACGATGCGATCCTCTATTCGGTCATCGGCGGGTCGACCTTCGGGCACGAGATCACCCACGGGTTTGATGACCAGGGAAGCAAATACGACGAATACGGGAATCTTTTCAACTGGTGGACCGTTTCCGACAGCACGAAATTTTATGCCAAAACCAAAATGATCGTCCGCCAGTTCAATGCCTTTGTCGCCGTCGACAGCCTGCATGTAAACGGGGATCAGACCCAGGGGGAGAACATCGCCGACCTCGCCGGAACCGTGATGGGCTATGAAGCCTTCAAAAAAACAGCACAGTATAAGAACCATGAAATTGTCGCGGGACTGAATCCCGACCAGCGCTATTTCCTGGGATACGCCATGGCATGGATGATCAACGAACGCCCGGAAGCCATTGCCAGCCAGGTAAAAAGCGATGTTCATTCGCCAGCAAAGTTCAGGGTACTCGGTCCGCTGGCAAACATCCCCGAATTTTATGCCGCCTTCGGAATCAAACAGGGCGATGCCATGTGGAAGCCCGACAGCCTGCGGGTGAAGATCTGGTAGTCCTCCAATTAAAACCCGGCGTTGCCAGGGTTATGCCCTTTCGCCTACGGCTTCAGGGCATAACCCTGCAAAAGCCCCCCTGAAACACTTTTCTTAACACTCCCTGTCTAAGTGTTGTTCGTACCACCTTTTGACTGCCTTCGGACCATCTTCGGACCACCTTCGTACTGCCTTTGGACGACCTTCGGACCACCTTTGTATTTTGTTTTTAGAACAGGATTCGCGACGCTCCAATACCGGAAGGACTAACAGGGCCTGCCTGACTCAGGTACCTATGGGTCCGCATCTTTATAAAATCTTTATATCCAAGGGCTAATTGCTACAAAACCCTTATAATTTCAAGCCGATCTTTGCATTGGTTTGAAAATGACCTGTTATGATCCAGATAATTTTGGTGGTGCCACCTTGTATCCCTGAGATAAACACAACCACCGGGAAAGAGGTCGGGGCAGTTTTGGCAGCTTTTATCCTTGGGTACCTTTTCTTTTCCCTTGTTAAACATGACAAATCTAACTGACAAGCACCCGGATGGTTCTTCAAACCAGGAAGGCAATAGTATGTAAATATATATGCGGGTTTACGCCTATATCTGTTTAAGGATAAACCTGTTATAAAGCAGCAACGCAGGGACGAACTAAAATACAAATTATAATGAAGAACAATGTTGTCAGATCGATGGCCCTGCTCGTGGCCGCACCGGCTCCATCAGGCCCAGTTGTCGCCAACGGCCCCGTAAGTTACCTGGTTGGAGGCATTATTGCCTTGCTGATCTTGGGCTACCTGGTTTATACGTTATTACGGCCCGATAAATTCTAACCGGAAACTTATTTGCAAACATTTTAAGGCAGGAATGATATGAATGAAATGATCCAAATTGTGTTTTTCATGGTTGCGTTTGTTGCCCTGTCACCTTTGCTTGGCAAATTTATGGCAAAGGTCTTCATGGGTGAAAACCATTTCATGAAACCGGTTCTTGGCTGGCTTGAAAGATCAGTTTACAGGGTATCCGGCATCAAAAGTGAGGAAGAGATGAACTGGAAGACTTATACTTATGGCATCCTTCTTTTCAACTTTTCCGGCATGGTATTCTTATTTCTGTTACAAATGTTCCACGCCTATTTGCCCCTGAATACCGAAAAACTGCCCAATGTGTCATGGCATCTCTCGTTTAACACGGCTGTCAGTTTCGTTACCAACACCAACTGGCAGTCCTACAGCGGAGAAAATACGCTGAGTTACCTGGTTCAGATGATCGGGCTGACCGTTCAGAATTTCGTCAGTGCGGGCACCGGGGTTGCCGTGCTCCTGGCTTTGGTGCGGGGCTTGACCAGGAAGACCACCGAAAATCTCGGCAATTTCTGGGCCGACATGACGCGGATTGTGATCTATGTCCTGCTGCCACTCTCCATTGTTCTTACGATGCTCTTTGTTGGCCAGGGAGCCGTACAGACTTTTTCTCATTATGCCAGGGCGACCACCCTGCAAGGCACTGAGCAGGTTATCCCGCTGGGCCCGGCTGCATCACAAAGTGCGATCAAACAGCTTGGAACAAACGGGGGAGGTTTTTTTAATGCCAACGCCGCCCACCCGTTCGAAAGTCCCACTCCTTTCACCAACTTCCTGGGAATGCTGGCCCTTCTTCTTATCTCCGGCGGATTGGTTTTTACATATGGTCATTATACAAATTCCAGGCGCCAGGCATGGACGATCTTTATCACCATGTTTATTCTTTTTGCGGCGGGTCTTGCCCTTTCGCTCTGGGCGGAATATGGTCACAACAATGTTTTGAACATTGCAGGGAATATGGAAGGTAAAGAGACCCGGTTCGGGGTTGCCAACAGTGTGCTGTATTCTGTTATTACCACGGATGCTTCCTGCGGTGCTGTAAACTGCATGCATGACAGTTTATCGCCGTTGTCGGGACTGGTTTCGATGTTCAACGTTATGCTGGGCGAAATAATATTTGGCGGGGTCGGCGCAGGGTTGTACGGGATGGTCATCTTTGTCCTGCTGACGGTATTTATTGCAGGGTTGATGGTTGGCCGGACACCGGAATACCTGGGCAAGAAAGTCGAAGCATTTGAGGTCAAGATGGCCATTTTTGCCGTACTGGCACCCAGTATCGTCATTAAATTGTTTTCGGCGATTGCCTGCACGGTACCCGCAGGACTGGCGGGCCTCAATAATTCGGGGCCCCATGGTCTTTCAGAGATACTGTATGCCTTCAGTTCCGCTGCAGGCAACAATGGCAGCGCGTTTGCCGGCCTGAACACCAACACCGTTTTTTA
This sequence comes from uncultured Bacteroidales bacterium, assembly GCA_903845055.1. Classification (GTDB taxonomy): domain Bacteria; phylum Bacteroidota; class Bacteroidia; order Bacteroidales; family FEN-979; genus CAIVAT01. The sequence goes on from CAIMWF010000058.1 coordinate 27,441, forward strand.
CAACCTGATGCTCGGGTTTGGTATGATCATCGGCCGGTTCGGTGTGATCGTGCCGGTTATGGCCATAGCAGGAAGCATGGGGAGGAAAAAGATCACCCCGGTTTCATCCGGCACATTCAAAACAGACAACTGGCTTTTTGTGCTCCTGCTGTTAAGCGTGATCATCATCGTGGGAGGCCTGACCTTTTTCCCTCCCCTGGCATTGGGTCCCGTTGTTGAACATTTCTTAATGAACCTGGGTGTCACCTATTAATTTTTTCAAGGATTTAAATTATGGAAAATCGAAATACAACCCGCTTGTTTACCGGTGAAATTGTGGTAAGGGCCATCAAGGATTCTTTTTTTAAACTGAATCCGGCCATCCTGGTAAAAAATCCCGTTATTTTCATTGTGGGAATAGGGGCCCTGATGACCTCCGTTGTTGTCCTGTCCGACATTTTTGCCGGACATTTTTCCGCTTTTAATTTTCAGATAACCCTGTGGTTATGGTTTACTGTTTTGTTTGCCAACTTTGCCGAGGCCATTGCCGAAGGCCGGGGGAAGGCCCAGGCCGACAGCCTGCGGAAAAGCCGGACGGAAACAAAGGCACGCAGGCTGGTGCATAATAAGGAAGAACTGGTCGTTGCCACTGACCTGAAAAAGGGGGATTTAGTCCTGTGTGCTGCCGGTGATGTGATCCCGGCTGACGGTGATGTGATCGAAGGGATTGCGAGTGTTGATGAATCAGCCATAACAGGAGAATCAGCCCCTGTCATCCGCGAAAGCGGGGGCGACCGCTGTGCCGTGACTGGTGGCACAAAGGTGATCAGCGACCAGGTCACGATAAAAGTAACTTCGGAACCGGGCAATACCTTCCTTGACCGTATGATCGCCCTGGTGGAAAGTGCCAAGCGTCAGAAAACACCCAATGAAATAGCCCTGATCATCCTTTTGTCGGGTCTTACCATCATTTTCCTGCTGGTGGTCGTCTGCATGCCGGCCTATTTCAGTTACAGTTTGAAAGCCTCCGGCATATCCGCCGATCATAACCTCACGCTTCCAGTACTGATAGCACTGCTTGTATGCCTCATCCCGACAACCATCGGGGGACTCCTGAGTGCGATAGGGATCAGCGGAATGGACAGGCTTCTTCGCAAGAATGTCATTGCGACCAGCGGTAAAGCCATCGAGGCTGCCGGCGACACGGATGTGCTGCTGCTGGATAAAACCGGCACCATCACCCTTGGAAACCGGATGGCAACCGATTTCATCCCCGCCGAGGGTGTGACGGTTGAGGAACTGGCGGATGCCGCCCAGCTCTCATCCCTGTCAGACGAAACACCCGAAGGCCGCTCCATCGTGGTGCTTGCCAAAGAGAAATTCAACATCCGCGGTAGGGAAGTACACCAGCTGCAGGCATCCTTTATCCCTTTTTCAGCGCAAACCAGGATGAGCGGGGTTGATTTCAAAACTCCCGACGGCAAAACACACCAGATCCGCAAAGGGGCAACGGATTCCATCCGGTCTTTTGTTCAAAACAACAATGGTTTTTTCCCGCAGACCATTCTCGAAGTAGTGTCCGGGCTGGCCAGGCTGGGAGCCACCCCGCTGGTCGTCGCCGAAGACAACAAGGTGCTCGGCGTCATCCATCTCAAGGATATTGTAAAAGGAGGAATTAAACAACGCTTTGCCGAACTGAGGAAAATGGGCATTAAAACGGTGATGATCACCGGCGACAACGCTTTGACCGCAGCAGCCATTGCAGCCGAAGCGGGTGTGGATGATTTCATGGCCGAAGCCACACCCGAGGACAAACTCCGCCGTATCCGCGAGGAACAGGCAAGCGGGCACCTGGTCGGAATGATCGGCGATGGCACCAACGATGCACCGGCACTGGCCCAGGCCGATGTGGGACTGGCCATGAACACCGGTACCCAGGCAGCCCGTGAGGCAGGGAATATGGTCGACCTCGACAGCAACCCGACCAAACTGATCGAAGTGGTTGAAACCGGGAAGCAATTGCTGATGACCCGGGGAGCCCTAACAACCTTCAGCATTGCCAACGATGTAGCCAAATATTTCGCCATCATCCCGGCCATTGCCACCTTGTTGTATGTAACATCCTCGGGAATCGCACCGCTGAGCGTCCTCAACATTATGAAACTGGCTACGCCCGAAAGCGCCATTTTAAGCGCGGTCATATTCAATGCACTGATCATCATCGCCCTGATCCCACTGGCCCTTAAAGGAGTGAAATACCGGCCCATCTCTGCCAACCGGGTACTCGCCCTCAACATCCTGATTTACGGGATCGGGGGGGTCATCATTCCATTTATCGGGATCAAGCTGATCGACATGTTTGTCGTGTTCACGCACATGGTTTAAAAGCCAGCTTAATGAATGAAGAAAAAGAGAATATCATGAAAACACAATTATTGATTGCATTAAAATTTTTCCTGGTCATGACCGTTTTGACGGGAATTGCATACCCGCTGATGATGACAGGACTGGCGCAACTCTGCTTCCCCTCGAAAGCAAACGGGAGCCTGATCATGAAAAACGGTAAGATTGCAGGCTATGAACTGATTGGTCAGAAATTTGACAGCAGCATTTATTTCTGGTCAAGGCCCTCAGCAGTCGATTATAATCCCGTCCCGTCAGGTGCGTCCAATTTCGGGCCAACAAGTTCGAAACTGCAGAAGCAGGTTTCCGAACGGCGGATGTTATTTGCAGCAAGGAATTCCATAACCGACCTGGCATCCATCCCAAAAGAGATGATTTTTGCTTCAGCCAGCGGCCTTGATCCGCACATTTCACCCGAAGCGGCCTTGTGCCAGCTGAACCGGGTCGCGACAGCCAGAAATTTCAATGCTGTACAAAAACAAAAAATCCATCAACTCATCAAAGGCATGACGGAAGGGCCCCAGTATTTTATTTTCGGAGAACCAAGGATCAACGTATTTAAGTTAAATTTGGCAGTAGATAATATCAGGTGATGAATTACGATGAAAACAGGCCCGATCCCGATGCAATTTTAGCTTCTCTGAAAAATGACGAAGAAAAAAACAAAAAGGGGAGACTGAACATTTTTTTCGGAATGTGCGCAGGTGTTGGCAAAACATACACCATGCTGCAGGTGGCGCAAGCCGAAAAGCTGAAAGGCATCGACATCATCATCGGGTACGTTGAAACCCATAACCGGCAGGAAACGGTCCAACTTACGGAGGGACTTGAGATAATACCCCGGAAAACCTACCAGTACAAATCAACTGCCGTCCGGGAAATGGACCTGGATGCCATCATTGCCCGTAAACCCCAGATTGTACTGGTCGATGAACTGGCTCACTCGAATGCCCCCGGGAGCCGTCATTCCAAAAGATACCAGGATATCCTGGAAATCCTGGAAAATGGCATCAGTGTCTATACAACATTGAATGTTCAACACCTGGAAAGCCGCTCTGAAACCGTTGCGCAGATCACAGGCATCATGGTTCGAGAAACAGTGCCGGATGAGATTTTTGAAAATGCAGATGAGGTTGAGGTGATCGATCTGCCCCCCAACGAATTGCTGCAACGACTATCCGACGGGAAGGTTTATACACCCGAACGCTCGAAAGAGGCGATTGGAAATTTTTTCCGCAAAGGGAACATCACCGCTTTGAGGGAAATGGCGCTCCGGATCGTTGCCGATCGGGTTGACAGGCAATTGCACGATTACATGCAGAACAAACGCATCCGCGGACCATGGAAATCGGGAATGCATCTCCTGGTTGCAGTCGGACCCAGCCCCTACTCGGGGAAATTGCTGAGGTGGGCAAAAACCCTTTCATACTCCATGGGGGCGAACATCCAGGCGCTTTATGTCGAAACACTGCATAAACTTACACAGAAGGAGCAGGAACAACTTGATAAAAACATCAACCTGGCGAAACAACTGGGCATTAAAGTACGGATCATCACCAACAATGACATTGTAAAGGCCATTGTCGATTTTGCCCAGAAAGAAAACGTCACCCATATAATTGTCGGGAAACCCAGGGTCCGCAGCCTGTTTTCCATGCTCCGGCTTGGCAGGTTTGTAAACAGGCTCATCCGGTTCAGCGGAAATATCGATGTCTACATTCTTGGTTCCGACAGCCTGGCAAAGGATAAATTCAGGGAAAAAGTTTCCATCCCGCCTTTCACCTCGAATATCAGGCAATACCTGGTCATCCCCCTCTTTGTCATCCTGTTTTCGGTTATCAGCTACCTTGTTAAAGATTATATCGGTTACCAGGTTGTCTCCTTCATTTTATTGTTCCTGGTATCAATTCTCGCCCTTTTTTACGGGACGGGACCCATCCTGCTTGCCGCCACCCTGAGCGCCTTTATCTGGGATTTTTTTTTATACCCCCGCAATTTACCATGTATGTTGGCAAACCCGAAGACATGCTCATGCTCATCATGTTTTTCATCATTGCACTGCTCAATGGGATCCTGACCTCCAGGGTGCGGCGACAGGAGGAAAAAATAAGGATACGCGAGGAGCGTACCCATGCCCTTTATCAACTGACAAGGGACCTGGCAATGGCATCGGCGATTGATGAAGTTTCGAACATTGCGGTCAGGTATATTCAAAAATATTTCAACCTGGATTGTGCCATATTCCTGAAAAACGATCAGAATCAACTCGATATCGGGATTCAGAACCAAACGAAATTAGCATTCTCAGAAAACGAAGTAAGCATCGCCGCGTGGGTTTTCCGTCATTCGGCCAAAGCAGGAAAACATACGGATACTTTGCCCTCCACCAACTTTACATTTTATCCCCTGGCAGGGACCCATGACAACATGGGAGTCATTGCGGTTGAACAAACCGGCGTCTTTACACAGGGGGAAGAACAATTCTGGGATGCTTTTCTCTCCCAGATATCCGGGAGATACGAGCGTGAATTTTTAAGGGTTGCCGCAAAAAATTCCTTTATCCTGAACGAATCAGACAAACTCTATAAAACACTTTTCAATTCCATCTCGCATGAATTGCGGATTCCAGTGGCGACCATCATGGGAGCTTCGGATACTTTGATTGCCCAAAGTTATTCTGAAGAAACGAGGCATAAACTGTACGATGAGATCAGTACAGCTTCCGTCAGGCTCAACCGGCTCATCGAAAACCTGCTGAACATGTCTCGCCTTGAATCAGGCCGGATAACGCCACATCCCGACTGGTGCGATGTCCATGACCTGGCTCATAAGATTTCCGTAAACCTTGAACATGAGTTGCTGCCCTTTAAACTGGCAACGGTGATCCCAAAGGAGATGCCATTGGTCTTCATTGATTTCGGGCTGATCGAGCAGGTAATCCACAACCTTGTACTGAATGCGACACAGTACGCCCCAGAAGGGACCCAGATCAGGCTTAAATTCTATTACGACAACGAGTTGCTCACCATCCAGGTGATGGACCGGGGCAATGGATTTCCTGCAGACGAATTGTCATCGGTGTTTAACAAGTTTTACCGCGGCAAGGATGCCAGGGCAGGGGGCACCGGGTTGGGTTTGTCAATTGTCAAGGGATTCATAGAGGCCCATCATGGAACCGTTGTTGCCGAAAACCGCAGAAACGGGGGAGCGATATTCACCATTAAAATCCCGGTGAAAATTTCAGAGATGGACCAGTTCAGTAAACAGAATATGTAATGGTAAGCCCTGACAATATATTGATTATTGACGACGAACTGCAAATCCGCAGGTTACTTGAAATAACACTCTCGGCGAACGGCTATAAAATTTCCGGGGCTGCAACCGGAAAAGAGGGACTGTCGATGGCAGCCACCAGCCAGCCTGTGCTGATCATCCTTGACCTGGGATTGCCTGACATGGATGGGCTTGATGTCCTTGAAAAGTTGCGTGAATGGTACCTGAAGCCCATCATCATTCTTTCGGTGCGCAATTCAGAGGTCGATATTGTAAAGGCCCTTGACCATGGGGCCAACGATTACCTCGCCAAACCGTTTCGTACCGGCGAATTGCTTGCCCGCATCCGGGTCGCCAAACGGCAGGGCCAGGGAAATGCCGAAACTCCCGTTCTCAGCTTCGGATCGCTGACGATCGATCTCCCGAACCACACCGCGCGGAAAAACAATGAATTGATAAAACTCACATCAACCGAGTTTTCCCTGTTGGCATTGCTGGCAAAAAATGAAGGCAGGGTATTGACCCACCATTACATCCTGAAGGAGGTGTGGGGCATGGGCTATGTTGAGCAAACCCAGTACCTGCGGGTCTTCATCGCCCAGCTCCGCAAAAAGATAGAGGATGATCCTGCAAAACCCAAACTCTTCAATACCGAGTCGGGTATCGGTTACCGGTTTGGAAGCTAAATGTCACGGATGATATTGCGGAAGGCTATTCCCCGGTCGGAATAAAATGCGGCCGCCAGGTCGCGCAGGTTGTACCGCGACGACATGGTTTGCCCGTAGGCTCCCGCCGACCTGATCGCAAGGAGGTCGTTCCGCCTGGTTTTCGGCAAAGAGACGGCCTTCCCGAAACAATCGGAAGACTCACATATGGGTCCAACCACATCATATTTTTCCGGCGGGTCCACCGATGTCAGGTTCTCCATCCGGTGATAACTCTGGTAAAGCGCCGGGCGGATCAGGTCGTTCATCCCGGCGTCGACAATCGCGAAGCGGGTGTTGACGCCCTTTTTTACAAACAACACCTTCGTGATCAGGCTGCCGCACTGGCCGACAAGGGCCCGCCCGGGTTCAAAATGAAGTTCCTGGTCCGGCTGCAACCGTATAAAATCCTTAAAAACCCTGAAATACTCCCCAAAATCAGGGACCGGGTTCCTGTCGGGATCCTGGTAATCGATCCCCAGCCCGCCCCCGACATTGATGATCTCCGCCCTGACCTGGTTGGAAATAAACCATTCATTGATGTCGTTGATCCGGTGGCAGAGACTCTTGAAAACGCCCAGATCGGTAATCTGTGACCCGATATGAAAGTGCAACCCTTTCAACCGGAGGTTCCCGAGTTGTTTAAGCGTTTCCAGCACCCGGTCGAATTCCCACGGGAGGATGCCGAACTTATTCTCCTCCAGCCCGGTGGTGATGTACCGGTGGGTGCGGGCATCCACGTTGGGGATGATGCGGAGTGAAATACCCGCCTTCAGCCCGATGGCGCCGGCCAGTTCATCGATGATCTCCATCTCCTGCCGCGATTCAACGTTCAGGCTCTGGATGCCCAGTTGCAGGGCCAGCCTGATCTCGGCGTCCGATTTCCCTACGCCCGAAAACATGATCTGTTTCGGGTTGAAGCCGTTTTCCACGGCAGCCCTGATCTCGTTTCCGCTCACGCAGTCGGCGCCATACCCCGCCCCGCTGATGACCGACAGGACCTCAGGGTTGGAATTGGCCTTCAGTGCATAATGGAGTTTGTATCCAAACCGCCCGGCGACGCCGGCGCAAGTTGATAAGGTTTTCCGCAGCAATTCCATGTCATAGTAATAGAATGGTGTCTGGATCGTGCGGAACTTTGCGATGGTGTCTTCCCGGAACATCTGGCTGAATGGGTTCGGTCAATGGTTGAAAAGATGCGAACTGAGCGCGTTGAGGGCCTTCTTTTTAAAGTCCGACCCGATCAGGATCGAGATGTTGTTCTGGCTCCCCCCGTATGAGATCATCCTTACCGGGATGTCCTCCATTGCATTGAAAAGGCTCGCCGCGGCATTGCTTGCCGAGGCGATCCCTTCGCCCACGGCACAGATGATGGTCTGGCCGTGATCCACCTCCACGGTGCCGTAATGCCTGAGGTCCTCGACGATCTGGTCGAGGTGGCTCCGGTCATCGATGGTGAGTGAAACACTGATTTCCGAAGTCGTGATCATGTCGATGGGAGTCCTGTAAAGTTCAAAGATCTCAAAAACCTTCCGCATAAAGCCGTAGGCAAGCAGCATCCTGCCCGATTTGACCCTGACCGCCGTGATGTTGTCCTTGGCCGCGATGGCCTTGACCCCCATGCCCGTAGGCTTGTCCGAGATCAGTGTTCCCCTCGCTGCAGGATCCATGGTGTTTTTGATGATCACCGGGATGCCGGCAACCTTGGCAGGCAGGATGGTCGACGGGTGCAATATCTTGGCCCCGAAATAGGCCAGTTCGGCCGCTTCGTCGAAAGAGAGTTCGGCGATGGGATGGGTATTTTCAACATAACGCGGATCGTTGTCGTGGAACCCGTCAATGTCGGTCCAGATGATCACCTCCGAAGCATCCAGCGCAACGCCGATGAGTGAAGCGGTATAATCGCTCCCGCCCCTGCCGAGGTTGTCAATCTCGCCGTAGGCGTTCCGGCAGATGAATCCCTGGGTGACAAACAAACTGTTCCCCGGGTGTTTCTCCATCTCACGGAGGAGGTTTTCACGGATATAATACTGGTCGGGCTCTTGTTCACGGTCGATGCGCATGAAATTGAGCGCAGGAAGAAGCACCGGGGCGATTCCCTGCTCCTCCAGGTATAACTGGAACAGGGCCGATGAAATCAGCTCCCCCTGGGCCAAAACGCACTTTACTTCGTTGGAGGTGAACAGGTCGTGGGTAAAGGAGCGCAGGTAGGCGAAATGGTCGCGCACCATCTCAAGTCCCTTTTGCCTGCAGGCTTCCGTTGCAAACAACTCTTCAACAACCCGCTCATAATGTTTTGCAAGAGCATTGATCTTCTCATAGGCCCCGTCAGGGTTCTTTTTTCCCAGGTAATCCGAAATTTCCACCAGGATGTTGGTGGTTCCCGACATGGCCGACAGCACGACCACCAGGGGTTCGTTGCTTCCGGTGACCAGTTTCGCCACTGACCGGATCCGCTCCGGGGTTCCTACGGAGGTTCCCCCAAATTTCATGACTTTCATCGCAGGATGAATTTAAACTGAATAAACATTGTGCAAAGGTACAAATCGAACCCATACATCGACCGGGACCCGTTGAAATTAGTTGCTGTTTTTGCCTGTGCACTCTTCCTGTATTCAGTTTCTGTGTCTCTGTGTTGAACTAAAAATAACCATATCGGCACAACAGGGCACAACAGGAAACAAATAGAAATGGATTGTCACAGGGTTTTCCTGTTGTGATTTGGAAGCTATTGGATGATGACCTGGTATACATCCTGCTCATTCCGCTGTATTCCCTTTACTTCGAACCTGTCGGGAAAGGGGATGTCTTCGAAGAGGTCGAAAGATTCGCAGGCTTTCGGCAGTGCGGCGAAAATCAGGGTAAACCTGGCGGTGGATCCACCAGCGACCTCCGTCCATTCGGGGGCGATGGAGATGTTGAGGGCATGCAGCAGCCTGCTGCGGCTGCCCGACACCTGGTCGATGAGCACCGCGGAGTTCCATATCCGGATACTGCTCACGAACCGCGTCGTATAGGAACAATGAACGATCACAATCCCCTCTTCTTCTATCCGGGTGAGCAATTCTTCCTTCAGCCCCGGTTCAAGTTTCACCGCGGGGAGAACGGCAGGAGTAATCACCGGCTCTTCATGAACAGATACTGTCATTAAAGTTAATAGACCCATGGGGCAAACTTAATAAATTTCCCGTTGCCGGCAGCCGACTGGACCCCATATTACCGGTTTGCCTGCTCCCGCGTTCGCCATTCCCCGTTCATCACCTTCCAATCCCCGTTCGTCGGGGGTAAATCCGCATCAACCGATTCGGGATGTACACAACCTGCTTTGCGCGTTATCTTTGTATCATCAATTTTAAAACTAAATCAATATGAAAACATCTACTATAATTGCAGCAGCCATCTTCACCCTCCAGTCCGGTTTTCTATTTGCAGGAAATGACCATGTTTCCACCCCTGTAACCAATGAAACCTCCATGGTCTCCACGATAATTTTAGCCCCTGTCACACCCGCAGAAGCCACTTTTGAGGATTTCGTCCCCATCAATGCGGAAACGCCTTCCCTTAACACGCTTGCACCTTCGGTGCCACAGGTTGCCGATTTTGAGGATGCATCAGGCACCCCTGACATTGCCAACAGGTTGCTGAACCCGTTAACACCCGCCGAAGCCGAATTCGAGTAACCCGCTATATTTCCCGTTTTTCAGGAAAGCCATCGTGCAGGTGGCTTTTTTTGTTCCCTCCAGGGAGCAGTTTCTTTGCTGCGTGAACCTTTCGTATTCCTGGCCGGTTTTGCAATTAAAAGCGGTCGTGACCCCCCCGGGTCAGATAATTGAAAATAAATATGGATAATGCCGAAATTAAACCATACCTTTAACTTTTATAACGACATCCTTCAATGCGGATCGCACCCTGCAAACTGCTCTTCCAGGGTCTTGCTACAGCATGATCTGACTTTCGTTCCCGGGAAAGACCCTCATACGCTGTTTTCAGCCTTCCCACGGCTTTTCAAAATTCATGCACCCGGCATGCTTACCGGTGCCGTTCCCTCATCCTGGCCGAGGCTGTTGTCCATATCATAAAAAAGAACAAAACGGTTTATAATCAACTAACGATCACCACAACAAAGGAGAGAAAATGAAAAGAAAATTGTACCTGCCTCTATTTTTAGCCATCATGTTGTTCCCGCATCTGCTCCTGGGCCAGTTCGCCCAGCAAGGTTTAAAAATTGTCGGTTCAGGGGGTGATGCAAATTCATTCCAGGGCGGCTCGGTAGCCATATCGTCTGACGGCAATACTGCTGTTACCGGCGGAATTTATGACAACAGCCAGCAGGGAGCCATCTGGATCTTTACGCGCAGCGGGGGCGTGTGGTCCCAGCAAGGCACCAAACTTTCCGGTACCGGCGGAGCCGGTGATTTTGTTTACCAGGGGTATTCCGTTGCCATTTCTTCCGACGGGAACACCGTTATCGAGGGAGGATGGAGAGACAATACCGATACCGGGGCGGTATGGATATTTACCAGAAACGCCGGTGCCTGGACCCAGCAGGGTTCAAAACTTGTCGGCTCGGGTGCAACCGGGGGGCAGATACTGCAGGGCACCTCCGTTGCAATCTCTGCCGATGGCAATATTGCATTGGTGGGCGGTTCCGGGGATAATGGGACAGGGGCCGTCTGGGTATTTACCCGTACCGGAGATGTCTGGACACAGCAGGGATCAAAACTGACAGGAACCGGCGGGGTTGGACAGACCAACCAGGGAACATCCCTTGCCATTTCGGCCGACGGAAATACTTTTGTGACGGGCGGTATGATGGATCATGGCGGTTTGGGGGCCGTGTGGGTGTTTACCCGAAGCGGCAACAACTGGGTACAGCAGGGAACGAAGCTTGTCGGTGACGAAAGCATTGACGCCTCCGCACAGGGTTCGTCGGTTGCCATATCTGCTGACGGCAATACCATCATCACCGGCGGGCCCGGCGACTTCCTCAATGAAGGTGCAGCCTGGGTGTTTGAAAGAAGTGGAGGAATCTGGGCCCAGCAGGGCTTAAAACTTTACGCCGAAGGTTCCACATCGCCCATCCTTGTCGGCAAGTCTGTCGCCATCACGCCCGATGGCAATACGGCCCTGGTGAGCAGCCCGGGGGCCAATGGCTCGGTCGGAAAAGTATGGGTATTCAACAGGAGCCTTGGCCTCTGGACAAAACAAGAGACTGCACTTGTTGGAACAGGAGCGACGGGGGCGGCCCGTCAGGGATGGTCGGTCGCAATCTCATCGGAGGGTACGGCTATTGAAGGCGGCCCCTGGGATACGGAAGGGCTTGGAACCTTCTGGGCCTTCCGCAGTCCGAACATCGGGATTGAACAGCTTCCCGGGATGGCGTCAAAAGCGCTCCTCGGTCAGAATTACCCGAACCCGTTCAGCATATCAACAAAGATCCGTTTCAGTACAGTGAAATCCTCCCGGACGAAGGTAACCGTGTATGACCTTGCGGGAAGGGAAGTTACGGCCCTTCTTGACGGGCAACTGGCCCCGGGCAGCCACGAGGTGGATTTCGACGGCAGCAACCTTGCCGCTGGAAGTTATTTTTGCAAACTGGAGTCGGACGGGACCGTTGAAACGAGGAAGATGATGCTGCTCAAATAGATGTTTGAGTGGACAAAATGGATCATCTGACCACGTTCCGCCAGTTTTGGTTGACCACCTTAATTTACCGACTATCTGTAAACTGAGCTGGTCAGATTATTCCGACGAGGACTGGTCAATGCAAGCGTTTTTCCAGTTTTAATTGATTTTTCCGTGACATCGACGGGCCTCCTGCCATCCTGAATACAAACCAAATCCGAAAGGACTTTTTCAATCATTCAACGATGTGTGGGATTTGAGTTCATTAAACATTACCTTTACCCTGCCATAAAGGGAAGATGTTTTTTCCTAAATTTGCCGAATGGAATTGATTGATAAATATAAAACTGATATTTCAAATCTTTGTGAAAATCATAAGGTTAAACAATTATTTCTGTTCGGCTCGATCCTTTCTGACAGGTTCAATAATTCCAGTGATATCGATATGCTGGTACAATTCTCGAAGATTGAATTACTTGAATATTTTGACAATTACATGGACCTCAAGGAAAAATTTGAGAACTTGTTAAAAAGGCCTGTTGATCTTGTGGAGGACCAATCCATAAAAAATCCAGTTTTTCGAAAACTCGTCGATCGCGATAAATTTTTAATCTATGAACGAAAAAGTACTTAAAATGTTTGTATGACATTAAGTTTGCCATTGAAGAAATTGATTCATTCTTTGATCAGGGAAACAAATCGTTCGAAAATTATCAGGCCAATACTCTTATAAAACGAGCTGTTGAAAGAGATTTGGAAGTTATTGGTGAAGCAACAAACAGAATTCTTAAAGAAGATCCCGAATTTGAAATTGAAAACACTCACCGGATTGTTGGGTTGCGGAACCAAATAATTCATGGCTATGATACAGTTTCAGATGAAAATATCTGGGGTGTTTTGATAAATTACCTGCCGAGGCTAAAGGAGGAAATCAAGAAATTAACTGGTCCCTGAAGATCAATCGTTCAGCGTAGTCCTGAATCTGCCTTTCTGAATACGGGATGTGTTTCGAGTAGTTTCGTGCCGTTCCGTAGTAAAACTTGCCCAAAACTTGCCCAATTCCCAAAAGAAAAACCCCGAACGTATTAAGGTTCAGGGTTTTAACTTGATTTTTCTGTGGCATCGACTGGAATTGAACCAGTGACACAAGGATTTTCAGTCCTCTGCTCTACCATCTGAGCTACGACGCCAGACCCACCCGTGTTAAATGGGACTGCAAATGTAACTATAATTTTGAAAAAACCAATACCTTTGGAGCAATTTACGATTTACGATTTTGGATTTACGATTTTGATACTTCCAACGTCATGCATTAAAAATCGTACCTCGTAAATCCAAAATCGTAAATCCTTTTTATGGATCTGGTAATCGACCTGGGCAACACCAATAAAAAGTTTGCATTGTTTAACGGCGGCGAGATCGTTGAACTGGAACAATTCCCTTTGCTCACCCTCAAAAACATCCGGGATTTCATCCATCAGAATGCCGGCATTGAAAACTGCATCCTCTCATCGGTCATCCCGCACCGCTCAAGCCTCAACCGGTTCCTGTCGGAAAAGCTGAAGTTTATTGAACTGGATGAAAAGACCCCTGTACCCGTCATCAATAAATACCGCACCCCGAAAACACTCGGCAAGGACCGCCTGGCAGCTGCCGTTGCAGGAAGCAACCTGTTTCCCGGAAACGATGTGCTGGTGATCAACACGGGGACCTGCATCACCTATGATTTTGTCAACAAAAACAAGGAATACCTTGGCGGATCCATTTCGCCAGGGATTCTCATGCGTTTCCATGCATTGCATACTTTTACCGGGAAATTACCGTTAATTTCATTCCACGACCAGGAAATCCTTACCGGAAGAGATACGCGCGAATCCATCCTCTCGGGGGTGCTTACAGGGACAATTGCTGAAATTGAAGGGATTACTGCCCGTTACGTGCAGGAATACCCGGATTTGAAGGTACTTCTAAGCGGCGGGGATCAAAAATATTTTGATAAGCGGCTAAAAATTAGCATCTTTGCACAACCAAATATCGTCCTACACGGTTTACAACAAATTCTGTCGTTTAATGTCAATCACACCAAATAAACTGCGATTCCCGGTTCTTATCTGCTCCCTGTTTCTCAGCCTGGCCCTCTATTCACAAATCAGGATTGCTTCACCCTATTCACGTTTCGGCATCGGGGATCTTTCCGACAACAACAACGCATGGAATCTGACGACGGGGCAGCTTGGCATCGGCCTCCGGAGCCCCTATCATGTTAATTACACCAATCCCGCCTCATACATTGCTTTTGACTCCCTGTCCTTCGTTTTCGAAGGCGGGTTCAACGGAGAATTTGTCTCCCTTACCTCCAGTGTGCAATCCGTCAACCGCAATTATGCCTCCCTGGGCTACCTGCTGTTCGGAATGCCGATCAACAAATGGTGGAAAACGAGTCTCGGGCTGGTTCCCTTCAGCGATGTAGGGTATAATGTGCAGAACAACGACAATTATTCCAACACGGGTAAAATAGAACGCATCTATGCTGGTTCGGGCGGAATAAACCGTTTATACTGGGGCAATGCTTTTCAGCCGGTCAGGAACTTTTCCATTGGCATGAACATCTCCTATCTTTTCGGGAGCATGAAACGTGAGGCTATCGTCCTTTTTCCCGATTCCGCCTATGCGATGAATTTCAGGGAGGCCTTCTTTGTAACGATGAATGACCTCTATTTCGATTTTGGCGCTCAGTACAAAGTAAAGTTGAAGAATGACCTCTTCCTGAACCTCGGTGTGGTCTATGCACCTACCCTGAGCATGGCCTCCAAAACCGATATCCTCGCCTATAATTTCCTTCAGACCAGTACGGGAACCGAATCCCCGCGCGACACCCTGATCAGGCAGTCGGGTTACAACGGCAGGATCATCATCCCCACGATGCTCGGCGGAGGTTTTTCGCTCGAAAAGACAGATAAGTGGATGATCGGCGTTGATTATAAATGGCAGAACTGGGAAAAATTCAGGGCCTTCAACATGAGCGATTCGCTGGTGAACAGCTGGCAGGTGTCGGTTGGCGGGGAGATCATCCCGAAGGCCGACAATTATACCAATTTCCTTGCCCGGATGCATTACAGGATGGGCTTTATGTATAACAAAAGCTACCTCAGGCTCCTGGGCCAGGATATCAACGAGTACAGCATATCGCTTGGCGTCGGGATCCCGCTGCGGGGGATGAAGACCATGCTCAACCTGGGCGCCGCATATGGTTCGAGGGGCAATACCACCAACAACCTGATCAAGGAAAGCTATTTTAAGATCGTTGTCGGGTTTTCCATCTATGAACGATGGTTCATCAAACGCAAGTACTTCTGATATTGAAAGCAGGCAGTTTTCGTTTATTTTTCCCGGCCGGAGCCGCAATATGCTTCCTGCTTCTGGCATGCGGCAAGGAACCGGCAGCCACGGCCGATGTTAAAGCCAATGAAAACGATCCTGTCATGGCGGCCCACAACATCGAGGTCCTCTTCAGCGATTCGGGAAAGGTTGAGGCGCGCCTCACCAGTCCGCTGATGAACCGGTATGCAGGCGAAAGCCCCTTCCTTGAATTTCCTGACGGGTTCAAGGTCACCATGTTCGATTCCCTGCAGCAAACTGCCACCACCATCACCGCCAACCGGGGCGTACGCAGGGAATTTGCCCGCACCATGGAGGCATGGGGAAACGTGATCGTACGCAATGAACAGAAAAACGAGCAGCTCAACACCGAACATCTCGTGTGGGACGAAGGGAAACATACGATCTGGACAGATGTGAAGGTGAAAATCACGAAGCCCGACCAGGTGCTTAACGGCCTCAGGATGGAGTCGAACGAAACCTTTACAAACTACACCATCCAGCAACCCACCGGGCTGATGAATGTCAAAAAGGATTCCTTATAGGAACCCTTCCCTCCTGATTCCGCCGCTTTTATTCAGAATTAGATCAGTAAATGGTGAAATACCGCTGATTAAGGCAATCATTGCTTTGTTGTTTCGCTAAATTTCTATACTTTTGCACACTATTTTTAATTAAAATACATTGTAGCATGGCGATTATTGGAAAAATCAGAAAGCACTCCGGATTGGCGGTCGTTATCGTGGGCGTTGCAATCGCGGCCTTCGTGATCGGCGACTTTGGAAAGAAACGTGTCAAGGGAACCGACGATATCGGGGTGGTTAACGGAGAGAATATTCCATATGTGGAATTCAATCAGAAGGTTGAAAAAAATCTTGACGCCCAGAAAGAGACTGCCGGCAAGGAGAAGATCACCGACGCCGAAACATACCAGATCCGGCAGAGTACATGGACCTCTACTGTCAAGGAGATCATCATGGACAACGAATACAAGGAACTGGGGCTTACCGTTTCTCCTGAAGAATTGTTTGACCAGGTTCAGGGAAAGCAGCCGCACCGGTTCATCCTCCAGTATTTCAAGGACCCTGCAACCGGGCAATACAATTCGGGAATGGTGCTGAATTACCTGAAGAACCTCGACAAGATGGAACCAAAGGCCCGCAACCAGTGGCTTTCATTTGAAAAAGCAATCAAGGATGACCGCCAGGAAACGAAGTTCAACAACCTGATCGTCAAGGGATTCTACACACCGAAAGCCTTTTTGAAGAAGCAATACCAGTACCAGGCCAAAACCCTGAAAGTTTTATCTGTTTCGGGTGATGTGGCCTCGATCGCCGACAATACCGTTAAGCTTACCGATGCCGACTTTCAAAAGTTTTACGACAAGAACAAGGCCTATTTTGTGATGGATGAAGCCTATCGCGATCTTGAATACGTTCTTTTCGAAGTAAAACCTTCGGATATCGACCGGAAAAAAACCGCTGCCGATGTGGTGCAGCTTTTCAGGGATTTCCAGACAAGTTCGGATGTACTGACCTTCACCAACGCCAATTCCGATTCCAAACTTGACACCGCCTATACTAAAAAAGGCAAATTCCCGACGCAACTCGACACCCTGCTGTTCTCTGCAAAGCCGGGTGCTATTTTCCCGCCCTTCGAACTGAACAACGCCTGGTACATGGCCAAACTGATCGACCTCCAGGAACGCCCCGACTCCATGAAGGGCTCGCAGATTCTCCTGGCCTTCGCCGGAACAGGCAACGACAATATCAAGCGCACCAAAGCGGAAGCCAAGTCAAAAATCGACAGCCTCCTCAATGTACTCAAAAAGAATTCTGCCATGTTCGCAGAGGCAGCAAAAAAATATTCCGACTATCCATCCGCCAAGGATGACGGCGGCGACCTGAAATGGTTCCCCGACGGAAATCCAAACTTTGATCCTTTCTTCAAGGCCGGCATGGAACTGAAGCCAGGCGAAATGAAGGTGGTGGAGACCCGCATCGGGTACTCGCTCTTCTTGCTGAAGGAAAAATCAAAACCGGTTTTAAAGGTAAAGGCTGCCGTTCTCACCCGCGCCATCGAACCCAGCAACCAGACCTTCCAGGACACGTATATGAAGGCAAGTGCCTTTGCCGGGCAGAACAAAACCCCCGAGGCTTTCGACAAGGCCGCAGTTGACAAGGGCCTGCCGAAACGCGCTGCCCAGAACGTCCGTGAAATGGACAGCTATGTAAGCGGACTTCCCTCCGCCCGTGAAATGGTCCGCTGGTCGTTTGCCGAAAATACCAAGGTGGGTGAAGTGAGTCCTGTATTCGACCTGAGCGGCAAATATGCCATCGCGGTGCTGAAGGGGATCACCAAAAAAGGCGCACAGCCGCTGGAAGCCATCAAGTCGCGCATTGAACCTTCGGTCAGGAATATGAAGAAGATCGACATGGCTGCCGAAAAACTGAAACAGGCCATGTCGGGCACCAATGACATTGCCGGAGTTGCCGCCAGGCTGAATGCAAAGATCGACACCTCGATGATCAGCATGTCGGGATACAGCCAGTCAAATGTCGGCCGCGAGATGGAGGTTGTCGGCAAACTCTTCACCATGAAAAAGAACGAACTCCAGGGACCGCTGGTCGGCAATTTCGGCGCCTATTGCGTATATATCACAGACGTGATGGAAGCCCCGGCCAAGGATAACTTCACGATGGAAAAGATGCAGCAGGAGCAAAGCTTCGGCCAGCGCGCCATCGGCGGGATTTACCCGGCGCTCGAAAAAACATCCAAGATCAGCGATAACAGGCTCCGTTTCTATTAGGAGACCATTTTAGCAGGCTCAAAAAGAGCGATCGTTTCATACGGTCGCTCTTTTTTTTTCGGTAGATCAAGGGAAACGAGGGAAGTGACTAGTGACGAGTGACGATTAGGTAGCAAACCTGCACCTAATTGCCTACTGCCATTTCCCTATTGTCTGATACGATTACTTTACCGTGTCTGCTATCGTGATGGTCTGGATCCTTGTGGCCCACTCCTTACGGCTTTCGGTATAAGCACGGAGCGTGACAGTAAATGTCCCGGGCTTCGTATAGGTATATGACGGATCCTTTAAAACGGAACCCGGCACGTTGACCGTAGTAACGGAGGAATCGGCGCCGAACCACCAGTTGTAAGAATAGGCTTGTTGGGACTGGTTCGTAAAATGGATGGTGCAGGGAACTTTGAAACCGTTCGAACCGGCATAGGCAAAGCCAGCAACCGGAAGAGGCTCATTTTTCGCACAGCCCAGGAGGGCCATAAGGATTAAAACAGATCCTGCTGTGAAGTATCTTGTTTTCATAAAAGCATGACCGGCCGGTATTATTCAGCCAGAACGAGTACCTTGTTGTTCAATACCTCGATAACGCCACCCTTGATCTCAAAGAAGTGCTCTTCCTTTTCTCCCTTGTTGATCAGTTTTATTCTTCCCTTCTGCAGGACCGAGATCAGGGGGGCATGGTTATTCAATACCTCAAACGACCCGTCGATGCCGGGAAGCTGGATCAGCCCGACATTTTCGCCGGTAAAAATGGTAGAATCGGGTGTTACAATTTCAACTTTCACAGTTCAGAATTCTGGTTCAGATTTTACTTACTGTCGGCAAGCATCTTTTTGCCCTTTTCAATAGCCTCTTCAATTGTTCCGACCATGCTGAATGCCGATTCGGGGTATTCGTCGACGGCTCCGTCCATGATCATGTTAAACCCCTTGATGGTATCTTCGATGTTCACAAAGGCACCGGGGATCCCGGTGAACTGGGTGGCCACGAAAAAGGGCTGGGAAAGGAACCGCTGAACCCTGCGTGCGCGGGAGACAACAAGTTTATCTTCATCCGAGAGTTCGTCCATTCCAAGGATCGCGATGATGTCCTGGAGCTCCTTGTAGCGCTGCAGGATGCGTTTGACGCGTTGCGCCGTGTCGTAATGCTCGTCGCCAACCACATCGGGGGAAAGTATCCGCGAAGTGGAGTCAAGCGGGTCGACCGCCGGGTAAATCCCGAGTTCGGAGATCTTGCGACTTAACACGGTGGTGGCGTCAAGGTGGGCAAATGTTGTTGCCGGGGCAGGGTCGGTAAGGTCGTCGGCAGGCACGTACACCGCCTGTACCGAGGTGATCGATCCGCGTTTTGTCGAGGTGATGCGTTCCTGCATGATCCCCATTTCAGAGGCCAGCGTCGGCTGGTAACCAACGGCGGAGGGCATGCGGCCGAGTAGGGCCGATACTTCGGAACCTGCCTGGGTGAAACGGAAAATATTATCAATGAAGAACAGGATATCGCGACCACCCGATTTTTCATCGCCATCGCGGAAATATTCGGCCATGGTAAGACCCGAAAGGGCCACGCGGGCGCGGGCTCCGGGAGGTTCGTTCATCTGGCCGAAAACAAGGGTCGCCTGCGATTTAAGGAGTTCTTCATGGTCAACCTTCGTTAGGTCCCAACCCCCTTTTTCCATATCTTCCTGGAATGCTTCGCCATAACGGATGACACCCGATTCGATCATTTCGCGCAACAGGTCGTTGCCTTCGCGCGTGCGCTCGCCAACCCCGCCAAAGACCGATAACCCGGCGTATTTCTTGGCGATATTGTTGATGAGTTCCATGATGATGACCGTTTTTCCAACGCCGGCACCGCCGAAGAGGCCGATCTTTCCTCCTTTTGAGTAGGGTTCGATGAGGTCGATGACCTTGATGCCTGTAAAGAGTACCTCCTTGGAAGTGCTGAGGGTGTCGAACTTTGGCGGATCGCGATGGATGGCATATACATGCTCTTCAGAAACGGGTCCCAGTCCGTCGATCGGTTTGCCGATCACGTTGAACAAACGACCGCGCACCATATCCCCTACAGGCATGGAGATGGGCATGCCCTTCGCAACCACTTCAAGGCCGCGACGCAACCCGTCCGTGGAGTCCATGGCAACTGTCCGCATGGTATGTTCACCAATATCGTACTGGCATTCAAGCACGATGACATCCCCCTTTTCATTCTTCACTTCGAGTGCATCGTAAATGTTCGGGAGCCTGACATCTTCATCAAAGACCACGTCGATTACAGGACCAATGATCTGGGATATTTTTCCGTTTTTTTTCGCTTGCATGATAAGGCATAATAATTTATGCAAAGATAAAATATCTGTTTGATTAAACCTTTGATGAAGAAAAAAAATCGCGTAGTTTTGCAATGTGATTATTGGTAAACCTAACAAAAGAACAATGAAGTTATTTAGATTGTGGTTGTTACTTGTCCTTTTTATCCCCATCTTATCCGTTGCCCAACGAAACGTAAATGCCATTCTCGATACGGTAGAAACCCCGAACGGGCCTGCCATCCTTTATAAAAACTTCACCTGGGAATACATGCAGGACGAGCCCATCCTGATGAGCCAGGAAGAGGACTCCACCGGCCTTTTTTCGAACCAGTGGATCAACAGCACGATCTTTGCGTACCGGGTCAACATCGATTCCATTCACGACACCCTGATCCTCCTCACCTCGGCGGAAAGGGTATTCACCATGCCAATTTACGGCAAGTTGTTCCGAGGGTTTACTTACGCGCACAAGGGGCTGGACATCAAGCTGAACAAGGGCGATTCGGTCAGGGCCGCCTACGACGGGGTGGTTCGTTATGCAAAATACAACCGCGGCGGGTTCGGGAACCTGGTGATCATCAGGCATTACAACGGACTGGAAACCTATTACGGCCACCTTTCGAGGATCATGGTCAAAGTGAACGAGGTGGTGAAATCGGGTGAGTACATCGCCCTGGGCGGATCCACCGGCCGGAGCCGCGGTCCGCACCTTCATTTCGAAGTAAGGTACAAGGATATTCCACTCGACCCCTTGCGGATGATCGATTACGACAGTCAGAAACTCATTTCCAACACCTTTCCTATAACCAAACGGGTGTTCTTTCCCAACGATTATGTCGAAAATGCACTCATCGTCAAGATCAGGAGAGGCGATACCGTTGGGAAACTTTCACGCCGCTATCACACCTCCGTCAAGGAGATCTGCGCCATGAACAAGATCAAGCAGAACAGCACACTCAGGGTGGGCCGGTCGATCAGGGTGAGGTAACCAATTAAAAATTAAGAATTAAAAATTACGGTTGGGTGATTGACTCCTCCTTCGGGGTAGCCGCATGCGTGGTTAACGGAGAGAAGGCTTTTTTCTGGAAGAGGATCAGCAGGAGGACGCCGGAGGTGATGGCCGAATCGGCAATGTTGAAGATCGGGCTGAAAAAGAGCAGTTCACTCCCGCCGGCAAAGGGCACCCACGCCGGGTAATGCGAATTGATGACGGGGAAATAAAGCATGTCGACCACTTTCCCGTGAAGCAGGGCCCCGTACCCACCTCCCGGGGGAAAAAGGGTGGCCACCTGCGTAAACGAACTTTCACTGAAGATCAGCCCGTAAAAAACGCTGTCGATGATATTGCCGAGCGCACCGGCCAGGATCAGCGAGATGCTGGTAATCAGCAGGGTGCCGGCTCCCTTGCGTGAGACCCTTACGAGCCACCATCCGATGACCACAACGGCCACAATCCTGAAAAGCGTGAGCAGAACCTTGCCGTAATTGCCTCCAAGTCTCATCCCGAAAGCCATTCCTTCATTCTCTGTAAAATGGAGATAAAACCAATGACCGAGCATGGCATGACTTTCGCCCATGCAATAGGTGGTTTTAATCCAGAATTTCAGTAGCTGGTCAAAGATCAGTACTGACAGGATAATCAGGGTAGCTTTTTTCAATTCCGGAGCAGGTTGCAGAAAAGGCTTATTCAAGATCGGGGTCAATCGGGCGTGCCGCTGCCGTTGTTGCGACAACCTGCACCCTTTTGGCTTCAATGCTCAGGGTAGCGTGAGGAACGCTCCGAAGGCGATCCCTGGGAATGAGTTTACCTGTAACCCGGCAAATGCCGTAGGTTTTATTTTCAATGCGGATAAGGGCATTTTCAAGGGATTTTATGAACTTTTCCTGGCGGGCTGCGAACTTGCTGTTCTCTTCCTTTGAAAAGACCTGGTACCCCTCTTCCAGCACTTTGAAAGTAGGGGAGGTATCATTGGTATCATGCTCATTACCGGTCGTGTATGATTCTGTCAGCAGCTTCAGGTCGTTGTGCGCTTTTTCCAGTTTCTTCAGGATGATCTGTTTGAATTCATCGAGTTCCTCATCCGAATACCGGTTCTTTTCCTGCTGTGGAATTGCTGGTGCTTTTTTCATAAATCAAAGTTATTAATCAACCCTAGTTATTTCAATATATGTAGAAATCGTGTCAGTCAGTTCGATGAGGACCTTATCCGTCACTCCGCTCAAGTCAACAAAATCAAACGTTTGAGCCAATGTTTCCGAGCAAATATAGTTAATATTATGATTCACCGCTTCGTCGATATCCGGGTGCGGCTGGAATTTAATGATTATTTTATCCGTAACCTCATAGCCTTTGTCCTTCCTGAGATTCTGAATGCGGTTGATCACTTCGCGGGCGATCCCTTCCTGCCATAACTCAGGGGTAAGGGTTACATCGAGGGCCACGGTGAGGTTGCCCATGGAGGCTACCTGCCAGCCGGGGATATCTTCGGAGAGAATCTCCACATCACCGGGCAGCAGTTCAACGGACTGTCCGTCGATGTCAAGTGTGAATTTTCCCTCTTTCTCAAGCTGCGCGATCTCCTGCTGCGTGATGGCGTTGACGGCTACAGCCAGTTGTTTCATCAGTTTGCCGTAACGGGGACCCAGTTTCTTGAAATCGGGTTTGACCTTTTTCACCAGGATCCCTGCCGTGTCGGTGATGTATTCGAGTTCCTTCACGTTGACTTCCGACAGGATAAGGTTTTTCACCGCGTCGATCTGGAGCCGGAGGTGTTCATTCATCAGGGGGATCAGGATCCTGTTCAGGGGCTGGCGTACGCGGAGGTTTGTCTTCTTCCTGATCGAAAGCACCATGGAGGAGATCATCTGGGCCAGTTCCATGCGTTCTTCCAGTGATTTGTCGATAAGCGAAAGATCAGCTTCGGGGAAGGTGGTGAGGTGGACCGAATCGGCATCCACCCGGCCGGTGACTGAGTTCAGGTCGACGAACAGCCGCTCGGCGAAGAAAGGAGCAATGGGAGATGCAAGCTGGGCGATCACCTCCAGACAACGGTAGAGGGTCTGGTAGGCTGAAATTTTATCATGCGAATAATCCCCGCGCCAGAAACGGCGGCGGCAAAGGCGCACATACCAGTTGCTGAGGTGTTCGTCCACGAAATCGGAGATGGCGCGCCCGGCCCTGGTAGGTTCGTAATCGTCGTAGCATTCGTCGGCAAGCCTGATCAGGGAATTCAGTTCGGAGAGAATCCACCGGTCGATCTCTGGCCGTTCGCTGACGGGGATCTCCGCCTCCATGAAGCAGAAACCGTCGATATTGGCGTAGAGCGAGAAAAATGCATAGGTATTGTAAAGCGTACCGAAGAATTTGCGGCGGATCTCCTCAATTCCCTCGACATCGAATTTCAGGTTGTCCCAGGGCTGCGAGTTGGTGATCATGTACCAGCGGGTGGCATCGGGACCGTACTTATTGATGGTTTCGAACGGATCGACCGCGTTACCCAGCCGTTTCGACATTTTATTGCCGTTTTTGTCCAGGACCAGGCCGTTGGAGACGCAGGTTTTGAAGGCGACACCGCCAAACAGCATCACGGCAATGGCGTGCAGGGTGAAAAACCAGCCGCGGGTCTGGTCAACGCCTTCGGCGATGAAATCGGCCGGGAAATAACTTTCCAGATCGCGCCCTTTTTCAAAGGGGAAGTGATATTGTGCGTAGGGCATGGCCCCCGAATCGAACCACACATCGATGAGGTCGGGTTCGCGGTACATGGGCGTGCCGTCTTCGGTCACCAGGATGATATCGTCGACAAAGGGTCGGTGAAGGTCGAACGAATGGTAGTTGCTGTCGGTCGTATCCTCCGGCCTGAACTTTTCGAGGGGGTTTGTCTTCATGACGCCTGCCGCCATGGCCCTGGAGATCTCTTCCTTCAGCTGCGCGACGGAACCAACGCATATCTCGCGGCTGTTGTCTTCGGTTCTCCAGATCGGCAGCGGGGTTCCCCAGAAACGCGAACGGGAGAGGTTCCAGTCGACCAGGTTTTCAAGCCAGTTGCCGAAGCGACCGGTGCCGGTTGATTCCGGCTTCCAGTTGATGGTCCGATTGAGGGCAATCATCTCGTCCTTGAAAGCGGTGGTGCGGATGAACCACGAATCGAGCGGGTAATATAAGATGGGTTTGTCGGTCCTCCAGCAATGCGGGTAGGAGTGCTCGTATTTTTCCGATTTGAAAGCCTTGTTCTCGTGTTTCAGCCTCACGATGATGTCGATATCCACCGGGGGGCAGTTGCCGGCAACGCAATCGGCGTCGTATTCGGGTTTCACATACCGGCCTGCAAACTCGCCCATCTGTTCGGTGAACCTGCCCTGCTTGTCAACGAGGGTCAGGGAACCTAAGCCGTATTGCCTGCCAACCCTGAAGTCGTCGGCCCCGAAGCTGGGTGCGATGTGCACAATACCAGTACCATCCTCGGTGGTGACAAAATCACCGAGCACGATGCGGAAGGGGTCACCGTCGGCGGGCTGCGCGTAAGGCAGCAGCTGCTCGAAACGAATGCCATCAAAATCTCTGCCTTTGAATTCGGCCATCACCTGGAAAGGGATGTGCTTATCCCCTTCGTGGTACGATTCCAGTTCAAACTGGCTGTTTTTTTCAGGGAAATAATTATGGAGCAGTTCTTTGGCGAGAACCACCGTCTGTTCGGTAAAGGTGTAAGGGTTGAAGGTTCTGACGACAACATAGGTGATCTCTTTTCCCATGGCCAGCCCCGTATTGGAGGGGAGGGTCCAGGGGGTGGTCGTCCAAGCAAGGATGTAAAGTTCGCCGAAAAGATCATTGAAGAGGAATTCCGACTTTTCGTTGCGGATCACCTTGAATTGAGCCACAACCGTGTTGTCCTTCACCATTTTATAGGTTCCGGGCTGATTCAGTTCATGGGTGCTGAGACCGGTACCGGCGGCAGGTGAATAGGGCTGGATGGTGTATCCTTTATAGAGCAATCCCTTTTCATATAGTTTTCCCAAAAGGTACCAGACACTTTCGATGTACTTGTTTTCGTAGGTGATGTATGGATCGTCGAGGTTGAGCCAGTAGCCCATGCGGATGGTCAGGTCGTTCCAGAGGTCCTTGTATTTCATTACCTCGGTGCGGCATTCCCTGTTGTAATCTTCGATGGATATGGATTTGCCGATATCCTCCTTGGTGATGCCCAGCTTCTTCTCGACCCCGATTTCGATGGGCAGACCGTGGGTATCCCAGCCCGCTTTGCGGCTGACATAAAAACCTTTCATGGTCTTATACCTGCAAAAGATGTCCTTGATGGCGCGCGCCATGACATGGTGAATCCCGGGAAGCCCGTTTGCAGAGGGAGGTCCCTCGTAAAAGACATACGGGGGCATTCTTTCGGTCAGTTTAAGGCTCTTTTCAAAGGTGCCCTGCTGCTTCCAGTATTCCTGGATTTCATCCCCGATGCGGGGCAGGTCAAGGTTTCTATATTCAGTATATTTCTTGGTCATCGCTTTTGGTCAACCCCGGGGGAAATCCCCGTTCGTTCGTGCCTGTGCTGTAAAAAGGCGTGCAAAATTACGAAAATTTCTTTAATCCAGTGATATAGGGAGCCTGAGAAATGATTTTTATGCCGGGATAATGATTAATTTTACAGAAACCAAAGATGTATGATCCCCGATAAATCCACCATTGTTCTCGACAACATCCTTTCCCGTAAAAGCGTGCGTAATTTCACCGGCGAACCCGTCACCAAAGCCTGCCTGCTTGCCATCCTCAGGGCAGGGATGGCAGCTCCTTCGGCCCGCAACCGCCAGCCCCTGGGCTTTGTGGTGGTGACGGAGCGGAAACTGCTGGATGCCCTGGGCGAAGGGCTGCCTTTTACCAAGATGCTTTTCAGGGCCGGTGCCGCCATTGTGGTATGCGGTGACTCCGGCACCGCCCTCCAGGAGGGAGCCAGCGACCTGTGGGAGCAGGATGCGGCGGCGGCCACCGAGAACATCCTCCTGGCCGCGGAGGCCATGGGACTGGGAGCGGTGTGGTCGGCGCTCCACCCCTATCCCGAAAGGTCGGGCCTTGCCGGGAAACTGCTGAACCTGCCCGCTTCCGTGTTCCCGTTCAGCATCGTCCCAGTAGGGCATCCAACCGGTGAAGAGCAGCCGAAAGACAAGTTCAAACCCGAAAAGATCCACTGGGAGCGGTGGTGATCGTTCAGCATTGGGGGCAACCTGTTCTTTTTGTACTTTTGCAAAAAAAACGATATTGAAAACATATTTCGCCTCATGGTTCCGTGCACCTGAAACACTCTTCCTCCTCTTTCTTTTTCTTGTCTCCGACCTGTCTGCCCAGATCCCCCCGGGATATTACGATGCGGCGAACGGCAAGACCGGCGTAGCCCTTCAGGCGGCACTCCACAATATCATCAAGGGTCATACGGTAATCTCCTATGCCGGTTTGTGGACCGCATTTTACACCACCGACGACAAACCCAACGGGAAGGTGTGGGATATGTATTCCGACATCCCCGACGGCACCCCCAACGGCAACCCTCCCTATACCTATACCTTTGGCACCGACCAGTGCGGAAATTACAGCGTGGAGGGCGATTGTTACAACCGTGAACATTCATGGCCCAAGAGCTGGTTTAACGATACCCCTCCCATGAATTCAGACCTGTTCCACATCTATCCTACCGATGGAAAGGTGAATGGCATGCGTGACAATTATCCTTACGGCACCGTCTCCTCCCCTTCCTGGACCTCGGAGAACGGCAGCAAACTGGGAACCTGCACCTGGCCCGGCTACACTGGAACGGTTTTTGAACCTATCAATGGATATAAGGGAGATCTTGCGCGCGGTTATTTTTACATGTCGACGCGTTATTACACCGAAGACGCCGGATGGGCCGGGAGTCCCGCAACCACTGGTTCGCAGCTGAAGCCGTGGGAACTGCAGCTGATGCTGCACTGGAGCGACACCGATCCCGTTTCGCAGAAGGAAACCGACCGGAACAATACCATTTACGGGATGCAGCACAACCGCAATCCCTTCATCGACCATCCCGAGTATGCCTCGCTCATCTGGGGAAGTCAGACCGGTACCGGCGATGCAAACACAGGCGACCACCAGCTGTTGGTTTATCCAAATCCCGCAACCGATCGTTGCACGGTCTATTTACCTGCCACTGTCACTTGGAACAGTCTTCACCCGGTGCTGGTTTCCATGACCGGGATCAGGCAAACGCCCTCCTTTACCATCAGGGAAACCGGCATCGAGCTGAATTTAGAGTCGTTGCGGAAAGGAATTTATTTCATGGCCGTGACCGGCGAATCGGCCGTTTACCAGGCAAAGATAGTTAAGGAATAGGGATCAGTAAGCCCATTTTACCCAGATGCTTCCCCAGGTAAATCCACCGCCGAAAGCGGCAAGGATGACATTATCGCCCTTCTTCAGCTTATTTTCCCATTCCCACAGGCAGAGGGGGATGGTCGCGTCGGTGGTGTTGCCGTAACGGTCGATGTTGATCATCACCTTTTCCTTGCCGACACCCATCCTGCGGGCGGTGGCGTCGATGATCCTCAGGTTGGCCTGGTGGGGAACGAGGTATGAAATGTCGTCGGCGGTAAGATGGTTGCGTTCCATGATTTCGACTGATACATCAGCCATGCGGGTAACGGCAAATTTAAAAACCGGCTGACCCTCCTGGTAAATAAAATGTTCCTTTGCGTCGATGGTATCATGTGATGGCGGCTTGACCGACCCGCCGGCCTTCATGTGCAGGTAGCCCCGGCCCGAACCGTCGGTTCCGGTGATGGAATCCATGATCCCGACATTTTCGGTAGTGGGTTCAAGCAGCACTGCGCCTGCGGCATCGCCGAAAAGCACACAGGTTTCGCGGGAAGAATAATCAGTAATGCCCGACATCTTGTCGGCACCCACCACGATGACCTTTTTGTACTGGCCGGTTTCAACATATTTCGATGCGGTGATCAGGGCAAACAGGAACCCTGAGCAGGCGGCATTCAGATCGAAACTAAAAGCATTCTTCAATCCCGTTTTGTCGCTGATGATGTTTGCGGTGGCCGGGAACATCATGTCGGGAGTGACAGTGGCACAAATCAGCAGTTCGATATCTTCGGGGTTGGTCCCGGTTTTTTCAAGCAATCCCTTCACAGCTTCGGCACCCATATCGGAGGTTCCCAGCCCCTCCCCCTTCAGGATATGACGTTCACGGATACCGGTCCGGGTCATGATCCATTCGTCGGAGGTGTCCACCATGGTTTCCAGTTCCTTGTTCGTGAGAATATAAGGAGGGGCCCATGCGTGAATTCCAGAAATTTTTGCCCTGAGTTTTGACATGAAGAAGAAGTAATGTTAGAAAAAAACAAAAACCGGCTATTTGGGGAATGATTCAAGCGCCTGCTTGATCTTTTCCGACAGCCGCGCATTGTAAACCTCCTTGGTAAGAAGGATCATGTTGTAGACGGCGATATCATTTGATATTCCATGGCCCACCACAACGGTTGAATTGATTCCGAGGACCGGAGATCCGCCGTAATTCTCAAAGTTGAACCGTTCAAAGTAGGGGTCGAGCATCCCTTTTTTCCTTAGAACCTCGTAGAAGGCTTCACCCTGTTTCAGAACGACGTTGCCCACGAAACCGTCGCACACCACCACATCGGCGGCATCGGTATAAAGATCCCTGCCTTCGATGTTGCCGATAAAGCAGAAATCCTTCGTATCCTTCATCAGCTGGTAAACGATCTGGGAGGTAAGGTTGCCCTTTTTCTCCTCCGTGCCGATGTTTAACAGCGCGACGCGCGGCTGGGCGATGTTGAACACATGCCTGGCATAGAGGGACCCCAGGATGCCAAACTGGTACATGACATCGGGTTTGGGGTCGGGGTTGGTGCCGACATCGATCAGCAGGGTTGTTCCTCCCGATTCTTTGGGCAGGTAGGCCGGCAAACTCGGCCGGATGATCCCCTGCACGAGGTTGACCGAGGAGATGGAACCTACGACGATGGCACCGGTACTTCCGGCACTGCAGAACCCGTCGATCTCATTGTTCTTAAGCAGCCTGAAGCCAACGGAGATGCTTGAATTCGGTTTATTCTGGAAGGCCTTGGTGGGCTGTTCATCCATCTCGATCATCTCGGGTGCATGCACGATTTCAAAGGCACCGGGATCAACCTGTGCCTTTTTCAGAAATGAGATAATCCCCTCACGGTCGCCTATCAACACGATTTGGTCGGAAGCAGGAAGCTCCCGATGGGCCATGATAGCCCCGAGTATTGTAGCATCCGGAGCAAAATCGCCCCCCAGAACATCCAGACCGATTTTCATTGGTTGCAGATTATGTAACAGGAACTATTCGGCAGAAGCCTTTACAATAGCTTGTTTTCCACGATAATAACCGCATTCACCGCATACCCGGTGATAAAGAACGGGGGCACCGCAATTGGAACAAACCACCGTTGTACGGGCAACAGCTTTGTCATGAGTTCTTCTTTTATCCCTGCGGGTGGTTGAAATTTTATGTTTCGGATGTGGCATAATACTTGATATTTACGATTTATATTTACTATTTTCCCTTTTTCCTGAATTGATTGAGCGCATCCCAACGGGGATCCGTTTTTTCCCGGCTGTTCAGTTCGTTCAGTTTATGAAGCATATCCGGGTCGCATTGACTGTTTCCCTCCGCATCATCCGGGTGAACCCTCCGGATTGGTAAAAGTAGGTGGACATACTCATAAATGAAGGAACTTAGATCAAACTGGTGCGCCGTTTCTGGTATGATCTGTATATCCTCGCTCACCTCTTCGTAATGATCGCCTAACTTGACGATCAGCCGCTCGGTTCCGTTTACCGCGATTTCCATCAGTTCATTGCAACGGTCGCAAGCCACCTTCACCGTTCCGGCGATTGAAAAATGAAGGTCCATCATTCGTTCTTCCCTTGCCATGGCAACCGATACGGAAACCGCTCCATCCCTTATCTCCGCGTCGTCAACCAGTTCAAAGAATTCCTTTCCGACCTTAAAATCGAATGCGTACGTACCTGGTTTCAATCCGCTGAATGCAATCTGATATTGTTCCGGGTGCTTCAATTTTTTCGTCTCAAAAAGTCTGCAAAAGTAAAAATTAATTTGATGAATACCAAATACCTGATGATAACGGCGTTTCGCACAGGCAGAAATTACAGCCGCCGTGCCGGCCGGGTATGGCTGAACCGACCCGTCATCAGGCAATCACAGCCCTGGGGAGAGCCCCCCCCCGGTGAAAAAAAAGAAATTTTGCCGGGTGGATCTTTGCACATCCCTAACCCGGAAACCGGATTATTCAGTATGTTTGTCGAACCGTTATTTCATTTAACACCCGCAGAAACATGATCAACCAATTGATAACCAAACTCCTCCCATTTATGCCTAAAAGGCTGGTGTGGATCTTTTCAAAAAAATACATTGCCGGTGAAACCATCGACGACGCCGTAAAGGTTTGTCATGCCCTGAACCGCCAGAAAATCAGGATCACCATCGACCTGCTTGGAGAGTTTATCACCCGCCTGGAGGAGGCCACCGAAAATAAAAAGGCCTACATGGAGATCATCGACCGGATCGAACTGGAAAAGATCGACGGGAACTATTCGCTGAAACCCACCAGCTTCGGGTTGCTGATTGATGCGGAGGCCTGCTACCGGAACATCAGGGAGATCGTTGCGAAGGCGGCTTCACACGGAAATTTCGTCCGCATCGATATGGAAGATTCCCAGTGCACCGACCTGGAATTAACGCTCTTCAGGAGGCTTCACGAGGAATTCCCGCGAAACGTTGGACTCGTGTTGCAGGCTTATATGCGCAGGACAATGTCCGATGTCAGGAACCTGGAACCGTCGCAAACGGCCGGAGTCCCGCTGAATTTCAGGATTTGCAAGGGCATCTATGTCGAACCCGAAGCCATCGCCTATAAAAAGTACCAGGAGATCAACGACCACTATCTCGAAGACCTTGAATACATGCTCAGCCGGGGAATGTATCCCGGTATTGCAACCCACGACAGGCCCCTGGTGGAAGGCGCATTGAAACTCATCGAAAAGTACAAGGTTCCCGGGGAGAAATACGAATTCCAGATGCTCTACGGGGTAACCCCCGACCTGAGGCAGTCGATCGTTGACAAAGGCCACGCGATGCGCGTCTATGTCCCCTTCGGGAAGGAGTGGTTCGGATATTCAACGCGCCGGTTGAAGGAAAATCCAAAAATGGCAACGCATATTATAAAGGCACTGTTTATCAGGGGATAAAACAGGTAGCGAGGTAGCGAGGTAGCGAAATGATGAAATGACGAAAGTTATTTGAAGGCCTTTTCGAGCATGCCGTCGCCGCCCAGCTTAAGCCGGTCGAAATAGGCAGGGGTGGGTTTGCCGAGGAGTTTGTCCACGTAAATCTTGGCGATGTACTGTCCCAGCATGAATCCCTGTCCGCGCATCCCCAGGAAAAGTCCGAGTTCAGGATCGACGATCATCCGGGGTTCCACATAATATCCCGCCCAAACGGCCTGGAACCCCACCGAAGAGAGTTCGGGAATCCAGTTTGAGAAAATCTCGGAGGAAATTTCAAGGAAATCTCCCGAATTCACCTTGATGTTTTTGCCCGCCTCCATGGGTTCGACGGCCGGCGATGCACAACCGATGATCTGCCCGGTTTCGGCCAGCTGCTGCCCGTAAACTGCGGTGAATCCCTTGTAGCGCCGCCTGTCGATCAGCATGGGCAGGGGGGCACCGTCGATCCCGAGCATCGGGAGGCGCCGGGTGATGAAGGCCTGGTGCTTCACCGGGTATAGCCCGGTTTCAATGTCGAGTTGCCTGGCAAATTTTTCCCCTTCAGGTCCCAGAGCGTTGATGAATATTTCTGTTTCGTATTCCACATACCGGTGTTCGTGGTCCTGGACCAGTATGGTGTAGAGGCTGCCTGTTTTACTTACGTTGATAAGTTTGCAATCCTCTTCAACCTTTCCCCCCTTGTCGATCCCCATCCTGCGGATCAGGTCGATCACCCTTCCCGGGGTGGCCTGCCAGCAATCGCGGGTAATGAGGGCCGCCAGGTAATTACCCAGGTTCGGGTTGATGGCAGGGGAGATCTCCTTCCTGAAACCGGGGGGATCTACCATGTAAGCATCTGACCACGACATCGATTCGACCAGCGCATTGTACATGGCTTCGTCGTGGGCGAAGGTTACATAAAGGCCTTTGCGGTAATCGATGTTGTGGATATCCTGGAGCGCCTTGAATATTTCGTGGTTATGGGTGGCGATATCCGAAAGTTCAGGCAGGGAGAAATTGGGACGGCCGCCCGCGATGTTGCGCCACGAGGCTCCGCGTCCGTAATTGAGCAGCACCGGTTCCATCCCGGCTTCGCCCAGGTATCTGAAAAGAGCACTGCCCCCGATGCCGCCGCCGGCGACGACCGACCTGGCCTTTATTTTCACGGGCTTGCTCCCGTTCAGGCTGGTGATGACATTTTCATGGACCGACCGGGGGTAGAGTTCTCCCATAGCGACCTGGTTCGACAGCGGTCCGCGTGGAGTGGGCTCGCCGACGATGGAGATTCCCGAACCGCGGAGGGTCGATTTAAGCCGTTTGATGCAGCGTTTGCCGCGGCAGGCTCCCATCCCGAGCCGGGTGGTGTGCTTAACCTCGTCAACAGAGATAAACCTGCGGTCGCCAATCGTCTCCTCAATTTCACCGAGGGTTACATCATCGCAATGGCAGACGTAAGTAACCTCCTGCTTCTCCATGGTGTAAGGTTTGAAGGTGATGGCGGCCGGATACGATTGTTTCACGATGAATCCCCTCACCTTGCCAAGGTCCTCACCGTGCAGGCCGAGCGACCTGATGCGGGCGATGTTTGTCTTGTTCGGTTTTCGCAACACCTTTTCCACCACTCCTTCGCCAAGTATCTTCCCGTAATTGTCGACCAGGAAACATTCAGCCTTCTCCTCCACTTCATATTCGATGGGCAGGAAAAGCCAGTCCTTTTTCAGGTTATAACCGAAAATGGCCAGGCCGGGACACTGGAAAACACAGTCCATGCAGCCGATGCATTTCGCGAAATCAATCTCGGGAACGGTGCTGGTCGAGGTTTTGGTGATGGCCCCGTGGGGGCATGCGAATGCACAAGGGTTGCAGGCAAAACCATACAGGCAGTCGATGAGCACGAAGCCCTTTTCCTTCATGCGTTCTCCGGTCGGGAGGGCTGCCTCCGGGATGACCCTGACGGGGTGCTGCTGCGAATCGATATATTCTTTCGACAGGGAGAGGAATTCGTCGTAATCGTATGGTTCGCCGATCTCCTGGAGAACGTCAAACGCCGCCTGGCGACCCCGCAGAACGGCGCTGGTACCTTCACCTATCCGGATGGCGTCGCCGGCGCCGAAACACCGTCGGCCGAAGATCTCGTTGCCTTTGATGAGCAGCTGGTCATCCTGCACCAGGCCGGTGCAGATGTTGATGGCATCAATGCCGTCGATGATCTTTTCGGTACCGGGGACCGGCTTGAAATCGCGGCACTCGGCTACGACGGCCCCGGTGATCCCGTCGTGATGTTCGTTCGGGATGGCCTTCAGCAGGATGTGCGAGGTGAGGATGGGGATCCCCAGCCGCCTGACGCGGTTGGCCTGCACTGGGAAACCGCCTTCATGGGGCATCGCCTCGAGGATGGCCTTCACCCTGGCTCCTGCCTGCATGAGCTGGTACGAAGTGAGGTACCCGATGTTTCCGGCGCCCACGGTGAGAATGTTTTTTCCGAGGAGGGTAAGTTCCTGGTTCATCATCTTTTGCACGACCGCTGCAGTAAATACCCCCGGCAGGTCGTCATTTTCAAATGCCGGCATAAAGGGCACGGCGCCGGTCGCCACGATCAGGAAGGTGGCATCGACATAATAAATCTCCCCGGTTTTGATGTTCTTCACGGCAATCCGCCCTCCTTCGAGGATGTCCCATACCGTTGAATTGAGGAAAATACCCTCATGGTTTTCTCCCGCAAGGGTCTTCGCAATGTCGAAACCCCTCATCCCGCCAAACTTCCGGGCTTTTTCAAAAAAGAAGAACTGGTGGGTCTGCATGAGGAACTGCCCGCCGATCTTGTCGTTGTTGTCAATGACAATATTGGCGACCTTGTGGTTGTTCAGTTCCTCACGGGCCGCCAGCCCGGCAGGTCCGGCCCCGATGATGGCCACGGTGGTTTTATAAACATTGAGGGGAATATCTTTTTTAACTGCAACCCGGTAGGGTGCGTGATCGTGGGGCACCTCGCGCACGTCGTGCACACCGTCGATCAGCGTAATACAGATCCTTTTCACCTGGCCGTCGACCAGCATTTCGCAGGCACCGCATTTTCCGATCCCGCATTCGAGGCTCCGTTCGCGGTTCGTCAGGCTGTGGCTGTGCACAGGGTGCCCCGCCTGGTGAAGGGCGGCCGCAATGGTAAAACCCTTTTCCCCGGTGATCTTCTCTCCCTGGAAATCAAAGGTTGACGGTTCGTTTTCGTGTATCTCCAGAATTGGATGTTTCGTGATCTTGAACATAGCGCGTTGAGATTTTGAACGGCAAAATTACTTATTTTACAAACACAAAAATGCAGATGTTGTTAACTTATTCACAGGTCACAATGAAAAGCAGAACCCTGCGGAGATCATGTTATCCATCTGCAGTTTCCTGCTGAGATCCGTATCATACGAGAGATGGGTCCGCAGATTTGCCTTCAGGAACCTGTTGAACCTGATCCCGACCAGGCTGGTCATGACCAGGTCAACGGGCTTCTGATAATTTTTAAACAATAAAAGGTCGCAGTTCCAGTGAATCACGCCCGTAAAGTCGTGGTCGACCACCAGGTGCATGCTCACTCCATATTCAAAAATATGGCTTTTTGTTTTCGGCACCCCGCAGAAAACCGGTACCTGGAGCTGGTCATAGACGGCACGGTTCCTGACGTAGGTGAGTTTGGCCGAAGAGAGTCCGAGCCCGAGGGTAAGATACCGCGGGAGGGTCCAGCCAAGTCCGGCGGAAAAGGTCCAGGTCAGGGGAGTAAGGAAGGAAGTGCTGAGCACTTTGCAGCGGGTGCCCGATACGCTGGCCTGGTAAACGTAGTCGTTGGAAAGCCGGGTCGACAACCTCGAAAAGAGGGTAACATTCCATTTCCCGGAGAGGCATATTTCGATGCGCGATTCGAGGGAGTTTTCATCAGGACGGAACCTGGAGATGCTATCGAAAAAATATTCAACCCCAAGGTCGCTGACATAGCAATGGACGATCTTCAGGTTTCTGACCAGGTCGAATTGCGACTGGAACCGGGCATGCTGTAAAAGCGAGAGTTCCACCGCATTCCTATCGTGTTGCCTGTTCACCCATACCATGCCCGAACCGGTAAGCGAATAGTCCATCTCCTGCACCAGGCGGCAGGCCACAGGCAGAGCCCCCGAACCTGCAAGCCGGCTGACCGGCACCAGGAATATGGAATCCAGCCGGTGAAAGTTCTGGCTGAAACCGGCAGCCGACCATAGGCAGGTCAAGATAATCATGACACCCCTTCCCCTTGCTCCCATTTTTTCCGGATGTTATGATCTCTCCATTCATTACAGGTTGGTTTTATATGACCGGGTTACCGGCATCCCCCGGTCACCGGAGGGTCACCCGCTGCCGGGGCGTTACGTGCCAGCTTTTCTGCAGGTCGAGATTGAGCCAGATCATCCTGATCCTGGACTT
Organism: uncultured Bacteroidales bacterium; assembly: GCA_903845055.1. Taxonomy (GTDB): domain Bacteria; phylum Bacteroidota; class Bacteroidia; order Bacteroidales; family FEN-979; genus CAIVAT01. Next base: position 63,671 of record CAIMWF010000058.1, read on the forward strand.
TTTGTTTGCCCTGGCCGCATCCGACAGGTTGAACAGCCGGTAGTTGTAACCACCGATGAATTTCGCCCAGGTGACCACGACGGTGAAGTCGGGTCCGGGCTTCAGGCTATCCGCCCCCGCACTTGCCCCCATCGGCAGGATATGAGGCAGGATATCGGAGAGGGTCAGACCTGGCCATACCACAAAGGATGAATCGGGACACAGGGTTGTCAGGGCCTCGCCTCCCGACCACTGGCATTGACCGGTGTCGCGTACCAGCAGCAACCCCTTCCGGTCGAAGTACATATGGCTCAGCAGGTTCTTCCTGAAAACGCGGTTTCGTAACATCGCGTAATAAGAGGAGGAATCGGCAAATATGTACATGTTCCCCAAGGGGAATTTGTGTTTTTCGAGAAAGGAGGCCAGGCTCTCCGGGGTTTCCTCGCAGGGCTCGGTAAAGCCGTAACGGTATTTTACATACGATTTGCAACCGAATGTTGCAACCATCGCAAGGGAAGAAAGGAGGATTACGTAAAAAGACAGACTATTTATGGACCTTGTTTTCATATTGAACCGGATTTTAGGGTGAAAATACCCGGGGGCGGGTTGCGAAGTGCATCCGCCCCCGGGCGACGGCGATCATAGCTGGAATACAACCGTATAAACGGGGCTGACATAGGTAACCGGGTAATTCCCGGCTTTGATCGTCAGCGGGACCGACGATCCCAGGGCCCTGCAGGCGGCTGGTGACAGCGTATAGGGTTCTTCGAGCGTAATGCTGGTTTTGCCTTTGAAGAAAGGCAACGTTGCGCCGCGCTCATATTTGGCAAGTTCCTCCTCGGCGATCTCCACCTCGAGCTGGTTGCGTTCGTTGATCCTGGCCTTGACCAGGCAGTGTGAAGGGTCGGTTGACTGCACCGGGCTGTCGACCCCGCAGGTAAGGTCGGCACAGATTCCAAACCCTGTTTTACACTCTGTTTTGGGACGGTGAAAGGTCAGGTCGAGCCTGATCCAGAACCCCGGGGGGTTGGGAATGGCAGGTTTACATTCGTTTGCGAAGGTGCTTCCCATCAGGAGCATCCAGCTCATCATGGTTACTGCGATGATCTTTTTCATAACTGATAATTTTTTCCTGGTTGTTGGTTTTTGCTGATCCTTCCGCGTTCAGCATGCGGTTGCCCCTGTATATTCAGGAAGAAGAGACAGGCTCCCCGAAAACCGCGACCCCCGGGTCCCGGTTTTCTTTTGTCATTTAACCCGGTTTGATATACCTCCTTCTGCATTCCTTTTTTTATGCTTTATCGGGTTAAGTGGCAAAAGGTAATACGCCCGGAACCGTTTTTTTTGTTAAAATGCTGATAAAAAAATATAATCAAATATGAATCATAGATTTACGTTTTTAACTTGGAAATAATCCGAAAAATTTTTACTATCTTTGCAACAGATTTTCAAATAGGGACTAAACGGAGAGGAAAAACATGGAAAAAGCGAAAGTTTTATTTGTTGCGCAGGAGATTACCCCATATCTGAAAGAAAGCCCGATGGGAACCATCGGACGTTATCTCCCGCAGGGGATCCAGGAAAAGGGGAGGGAAATCCGCACATTCATGCCAAGGTATGGCAATATCAACGAACGCCGGAACCAGCTTCATGAAGTGATCCGTCTTTCGGGGATGAACCTGATCATTGACGACACCGATCACCCGCTGATCATCAAAGTGGCCTCTATTCAACAGGCCCGCATGCAGATCTACTTTATCGATAACGAAGATTATTTTCAGCGTAAATACACGCTTCACGACAAAAACAATAAATTTTTCGCAGACAATGATGAACGGGCCATCTTTTTCTCCCGCGGGGTTCTCGAAACCGTGAAAAAACTTGGATGGGGCCCCGATGTCGTGCACTGCCACGGCTGGATCACAAGCCTGGTGCCGATTTACATTAAAAAAGCCTATTGCGACAACCCCCTGTTCAGCGATACCAAAGTCATCTATTCCATTTATGACGATGATTTTGAAGAGCCCATGCACAAGGACTTTGCAAATAAAATCAAACTTGAAGGGATCAATTCCAAGGATCTCAAACACTATAAGAATGCAAATTACGTTAGTGTCATCAAGGCTGCAATCGATTTCTCCGACGGCGTAATCCTCGGGTCACCGAAGATCAACCCCGAACTGGTCAGCTACCTCAAGGAAAGTGAAAAGCCATACCTTGAATATCAGCCCATGGACCGGTACGTGGATGCCTACAATGATTTTTACGAAGAGGTGATCGTCAACGATCATGCAACTGTGGAATAACGCAAACAAATACGACGCGATTGAACTCCAACCAGATCCAACTTCCGGCTACTCTGCTGACAGCCATCCTGCTCATCCTGGCCGCATTTTCCTGTCAAAAGGACCCCTACCAGATCGGGAAGGCACTTCTGCCTGCCACCGACACCCTCAATGTAAAAACGACAGATACCTGCACTGTAGAGGCTTTTTCGGTATTGCAGGATTCCGTGCGGTCCGACAAATCCGGGTCGCTGGTGCTGGGATCGATGATGGACCCTGTTTTCGGGAAGATCACCACCAGTTTTTACGCGCAGCTCCTTTTGTCATCCGAAGGGGTCGATTTCGGGAAACATCCTGTCCTCGACTCAATCGTGCTCATGCTGTTTTATAACGGCCATGCAGGCGACACCCTGACGAAGCAGAATTTGAAGGTTTACGAGATCAGCCAGTCCTTTCCATACGACAGCGTCCACTATTCGGGGCACCACCTGAACACCTACCCCACCCTGCTGGCCGACCAGGATTATATTCCGAAGCTTTCCGACAGTGTCTCGGTCGGAGGCACCAAGGTGGCACCCCACCTCCGGGTCAACCTGGGCAAGCTCACCAACTACCTTGGGAACAAGATCCTCTACGCCCCTGCAACCAGCCTGGCCACCAATACCGCCTTTATCAATTACATCAAAGGCCTTTACGTGCAGGCCACCCCGGTGAACGGGAACGGTGCCCTCATCAACTATTCCATCACGAACGGCCAGTCGAAGGTGGTGGCATATTACCACAACGGCGATCTGGCATCGGATGATTCGCTGCATTACGACATCGTGATCAGCGAAAGCAGTGCCCGCTTCCTTCATATTGATCACAACGGGTACATTGATGCAAGCCAGGAGCTGAAACAGCAGATCCTGGGCCATGATTCAGTTCAGGGTGACCGGCATCTGTTCCTCCAGGGGATGGGCGGGGTCAAGGTGAAGGTTAAATTCCCCTACCTGAAATACTTCGGGAAGGGCAAGGCCATCTCGATCAATTCAGCCATCCTGGAAATGCAAAACGTTGAAACGGATACCACCTACAAACCGCCCTCCTCCCTGCTCCTGCTGCGGCAGGACAGTATCGGCCGCATCGGTCACCTGGCCGACGAGAACGAAGGTTCGGGCTATTTCGGCGGAACATATGACAGGACCAGCAGGACCTACTATTTCCGGCTCACGCAGCATATGCAGAAGATTCTTTTAAACACCTATTCAAACAAATTCGACCTGTATCTCATGGTCAACAGCCCGATCACGAGTTCGCTTTCGGCAAACCGGATCATGCTCAAGGGGCCCAAACCATTGCTTCCCGGCGATCATGCCAGCCGCTTCCGCCTCAAGGTCACCTACACCATACTCCACTAACGCCTGTTGCTGTTCGAATGTGTCTTTTATTTCATTGCACGACCCGGAACGGAAGAAAAACCGGGTATCAACAATTAGCAGTTCATTAATAAGTATCATATGTGTGGAATTGTTGCCTATATCGGACCGCGTGAAGCATATCCTATCCTCATCAAGGGGCTTCACCGGCTTGAGTACCGTGGTTATGACAGCGCGGGGGTATGCCTGCTGAACGATGACATCCGGATCTTCAAATGCAAGGGCCGGGTTGCCGATCTTGAAACTTTCGCGCAGGGGGAGGACATTTCCGGCACCGTCGGGATGGCGCACACCCGCTGGGCTACGCACGGCGAACCAAACACCATCAACGCCCACCCCCATTTTTCGCAGAACAAGACCATCGCCCTGATCCACAACGGGATCATCGAAAACTACTCGGTGCTGCGGAGCGAACTTAAAAACCGCGGCTATTCCTTTACCAGCGAGACCGATACCGAGGTGCTGGTGCACCTCATCGAGGATATCATGACCAACGAGCAGGTTCCCATCGAGGAGGCCGTGCGGATCGCCCTCAACCAGGTGATCGGGGCCTATGCCATCGTGATCCTGGCCAAGGATTTTCCCGATAAGATCATCGCTGCACGCAAGGGCAGCCCGATGGTGATCGGCATCGGGAAGGGGGAGTTTTTCGTCGCCTCCGATGCCACCCCCCTCATCGAGTACACCGACAACGTGGTTTATATGAACGACGAGGAGATTGCCATCATCGAACGTGATAAGCCACTGAAGATCAAAACTATCAGGAACCAAAATCACACCCCCTATATCCAGAAACTCGCCATGAGCCTGAATGAGATTGAAAAGGGCGGGTTCGACCATTTCATGCTGAAGGAGATCTACGAGCAGCCCCGCTCCATCTACGATTCGATGCGCGGCCGGCTCCATCTCGACCAGGGAATCGTCACCCTGGGAGGCATCAGCGACTACGAGCAGAAGCTGATGAATGCCAAGCGCATCATCATCACCGCCTGCGGCACTTCATGGCATGCGGGGCTTGTAGGCGAATACCTTATCGAGGACTGTGCCCGCATCCCGGTTGAAGTTGAATACTCCTCCGAATTTCGTTACCGGAATCCGATAATCAACGAGGATGACATCGTGATCGCCATTTCGCAGTCGGGCGAAACCGCCGACACCCTTGCGGCCATCGACCTTGCAAAGTCGAAAGGAGCCACCGTACTGGGGATCTGCAACGTGGTAGGGTCCTCCATCGCCCGGGCCACCCACGCCGGCATCTACACCCATGCCGGTCCCGAGATCGGGGTCGCCTCCACCAAGGCATTTACCGCGCAGGTGGCCGTACTCTCCCTCCTGGGGCTCCTCATTGCCGGAAAAAAGGGAACCCTTACCCATTCACACATACAAAAACTCCTGCTCGAGCTCGATTCCATCCCCGCCAAGGTTGAAAGAATCCTAAAACTCAATGAAAAGATCCGGGAGATCGCGAACATTTACAAGGATGTGAAGAATTCACTCTACCTCGGCCGCGGGTACAACTTCCCGGTGGCCCTCGAGGGAGCCCTAAAACTGAAGGAGATCTCCTACATCCATGCCGAAGGATACCCGGCCGCCGAAATGAAACACGGCCCCATCGCCCTCATCGACGAGCACATGCCGGTGGTCTTCATCGCCACGCGCCGCGGCATTTATGAAAAGGTGATCACGAACATCGAAGAGGTAAAGGCCCGCAAGGGAAAGATCATCGCCATCATCACCGAGGGCGACGAATCGGTGAAGAAACTGGCCGATCATTACATCGAGATCCCCGACACCGAGGAGATGTTCATCCCCCTCCTCGCAACTGTACCGCTCCAGTTGCTCAGTTACCACATCGCCGTGATGCGCAACTGCAATGTGGACCAGCCGCGCAACCTGGCCAAGTCGGTAACCGTGGAGTAGTTTGAAATGAGGTTTGTCTGATTTTTTGGTTTACGACCGTGCGTCGGCGGAACAATTTTCAATCGGGTCGTCTGCGACGACCCTTCATCCCCAATAATTACAGGAATTTTAAAATGAATGGTTAACTGA
>CAIMWF010000059.1 GCA_903845055.1 uncultured Bacteroidales bacterium
ACCCGTGCCGGTAATGCCGGCTGTCTGGGTCCATGTACCGATTTCAGATGGGTCGCCGCTTACAGGATAATTGGCTTGCATCGTAGCGGCAGTGCCGCAAATGGTCTGATCGGGACCTGCATCAGCATTGGTAACAGCCGGGGCGATGGTAATGGCAACCGTGTCCAGAGTAGGGCCGCATCCATTCCGGCTGAGTGCCCATTGAAACTTATATGTTCCCTGTCCGGGGACTGTAACGCTTGTAATGGAATCTGTCGGCACTGCAATGACGCCGGTCATATTTCCATCAACTTCCGTCCATAAACCGGTACCTGGCAGCGCATTGTTTCCGTGCAGGGTAAACTGGGTGGTGTTGATGTTTGAGAAGCACTGATCCGGTCCTGCATAGGCCTGTTTGGGGCCCTGGTCAAAGGTGGTCTGGATCTGAACCTGGGCAGAAGTGCTGCTGCATGCATTGGAAATCGTCCAGGTAAATGTATAAAGTGTATTTAAAGCCAGTCCATTGACAACCGGATTGGGAACGGCCGCGTTTGAAAAGGTCGGTCCTGCCGGTGTAACGGTCCATAAACCCCATTCTTGTTCGGCTGGTGGATTTCCGCTCAGGATGATCGGAGAACCGTAACAAACCGTGCTGTTGCTTCCTGCCGTAGCCTGGGTCGGAGTGCCCGACGACATGATGACACGCGTTGAAGAGGCGCTTGGCGGGCATCCTTCGCCGTTATCGATGATCCAGGTAAAACGGTAAACCCCCGCGTGAAGGTTTGAAATGGCCGTGTTGTAAAGATATGGGTCAGCAATGGTAGCCGGGAAACCTGCCGGGAATCTTCCGGCAGTCCAGTGGCCAATCCCTTTGAATGCGATATTCCCTGCCAGGTTCGTATGGTCGACATTACAGGAGAGCAACTGCGGGGTCCCTGAATTACTGGAGGTGGGATTCTGGGAAGTTGTGATATTAACGTCTGCTGTTGCTGTGGCACATCCTGCACCCGTCCCCGAATTGATGCTGAAGCGGATGGTGTATGTGCCAACGCCGCTGAGGTGATAGATCTGCATCGGGGAAGTAGTTGCATTAAAGGGCCCGGCCGGGATGGTCGGATAATACCAGTTGGTCGGACCGCTGATGATGGTCCAGGTAACGCCACCGCCTCCCGATGCGGTGTAGGTAACCGTTGCGATGGAGTCGCCGCAGGGCAGCACAATATCACCGTCAATGGAAATGGTAGGGGGTATATTGAAAGTAACCGACGTACCTGCCGAGTAGGAACATCCGGTAACGGTATTCAGGATGGTGTAGGTAAAATTGTAAGTGCCGCTGGAGTTGGGCGGGACATTTACCGTGGTAATGGGGGTATGGGGACTGTTGATGGTGGCATCCGACCCGGGGGTGACCGTCCAGGTGCCGGTTTCATTTGTAAGCAGAGGGTTGTTCCCAGTCAGGGTGAAGGTGGTACGGCCGTCGCAGAAAACCTGGCCGCCCCCGCCGGCGGAGGCAACGGTTACACCGCCCAGTGCGGCGGGTACGACTATTTTAACATAAGCAGTGCCATTGGCGCACGAACCGGTAACATCCCACCTGAGACGATAGGTACCCTGTATGAGATTCGAAAGGGTTGGATTCCTGACGGTTGCATTCGACAAGGTAGGGATGTTTGGCCCGCTGATAACGGTCCAGTGACCCGATTGGCCATTGAGACCGCAACCGCCGCCCGAACCGTTCAGCGTTGTGAAGGTCGTTACATCATAGCAACCGTTCAGGGTCTGGTCCGGACCGGCATCCACCGTGCTGGCGCCCCCGTAATTTGTTACGGTCATATTGGCGTATGACTGACAGGAATTCGGTCCGTAAATGGTCCAGCGCAGGATGGTGGTCCCGCACGCATTGGGATCCAGGCTGATGGTCGTATTATAAAGGGTTGCATTTGCAAAACTGACCCCGTTATTGGTTCCCTCTACCTGCCACAGGCCTGTTTCACCGTTGCCGGCATCCGGCATGCTTCCGGCAAGGGTCAGAACATTGGTTCCGGGGCACGAGGATCGGTCGCCACCTGCTGAAGCCGTTGAAAGTGGCCAGACTACGACATTCACGGAGTCCCTTACCAGTGTACCATCATCGCATTTCGCCCAATAATAAAACGAATAGGTGTTTCCGGCCGTATATCCCGAAACAGTGGTATTCGGATCATACGGATTATCAATTATTACGGATGGCCCGCTTCGTTGGGTCCAGTGAACATTGGGAGCAATGGTCAGGCTCCCGGCTGAAGTCCCGTGAAGTTTCATCTGGCTGTTGGGACAAATGGCATCGTCGACGCCGGCATTGACTGTGCAGTTTTGTGCCTGCAAGCCTGAATTGAGCATGGTAAAAAAGAAAATTCCGGCCATCAGGGCGAGAAAATTCTTAAAATTCGTAAATGATCCTTTCATAAAGGTAGATTATTAAGTTTTATTTTTTTGGAGATAAACCTCCTGTTTAGACCGGGTATAAACTGCCATTCAAACATGATTAATATGAAAAAAAATCAAAGGTTAGCAGTTTATACAAGCTATATCATTGATTTTGATCACAATATCCATAAATACAGTAAAATTCTTTACCTGCGAAGGTAACTATCCTTTTTTATCTGACAAAATAATTTTGATATTTTTGCGAGATAAAATAGCCATTTTCCGGCAAACCCAATGGAGGTTAACCGCTATTTATAGATATTTATTTGTTTTTTAGATAGTTGCACAATTTTTACATTAAACATGCTGCAAGGAAATGTTACGGGATAAGACATTTTTTTTCTTTTAAATAGTAATGAGGGTGATGGGCAGGCCGATCGTGATGACCAGGATTGTCCCATCCTCAAAAAATTCAGCGTAAAAATACCCCGGAAGGCATTAAAAGAAAAATTTTCTTCCCGGGGATTTTTCCTGTAATTTTACTGTTTGGGGAGCAGTTGGGTTTCGGGATATCAATTTGTTCATAATCAATGCTGAATCCTGCCGTGTTGGCCCCCTGCAAACAGGTTTGGTTCGGCTGAAATAAAAAATACAAGATGAAAAAATTAACATTTTTCTGTATTGTCCTGGTCATGTTGACAGGAGGAGCCCTGATGGGGATTTCCCAGAACCCATTAAAAACCGGTATCAATTCTTTAAACAGGAAGAATGACGGGAATGCTCTCCTTGCCTGGGGCACAGGTACAAGTTGTCAGGGCGGTCCGCATAATAACATCCTTACATATTCAAAAGAGGCCGGGATGGAAGATGATTCTGTTGCTATTGGTAAAAGTTATGCCGGCGGGAAAATCTTCTGGCTCGATATAACCGGGAAACACGGACTGATCGCAGCTGTCGCAGACCAGAGTGCGAAAGGAATCGCCTGGAATCCCGGCAAAGCCGTTGCCACGGGCGCAACCGCCGATGCGGTATACGCAGGCCGCGCAAATACTGAAAGAATTCTCAGTGTCCTGGGCCAGGGCGTTAAATCTGCAGCGAAATTATGCAGCGAATATACCACGGCAGTCAACGGTGTCGAATACAGGGACTGGTACCTGCCGTCCCGTTCTGAACTGGTCCTGCTATTCAAACAGCATGCAATGATCGGGGGCTTCAATACATCCAGCGGGATTTACTGGAGTTCAACCGAGGCAAAAGCCAGGGCCGACACCATGGCATGGGAACAGGAATTCAAATACGGAAACCAGTACGAAGATGAAAAGGACAATGAGGATATGGTGCGTTGCATCAGAAAATTCTGAAAATTTAAAAATTTGAAAATTTGAAAATTTGAGGATGTGGAGATTTGTAAATGTGGAGATTTGAGGATGTGTGTATAATATTGTTTTTCAGTAATTTGTAATTAGTAATTTTTACCCCCCTTCCTTCATGCCAGTGCAGCCATGGTCTTACCTTTCAACATGGCGTGCTGGACGGTTGCCACGGTATTGAAAAAAAAATACGGCAGCCGAAAATTTGTTGCTTTTTCAACCTAACTTTGTAACGACTAATTATTTATCTTTTAGGGATATCAATAGAAAGTAATATTGGATGTTAGGCATCTGCAATTCAGGCCTCTTCCGTGTTACCCAAAACAACGCATATGTACAAGGCATTATGTTGTTTCCTATTGTTGATCTGGACGCTGGCCGGCCCTGATCATTGCTTTTCCCAGGTTGCAGTGAACAAGGATGGCAGTGAGGCGGATGTATCAGCAATGCTCGATGTGAAATCGGCGAACAGCGGACTCCTGGTTCCCCGTGTTAATCTTCTGTCGGTCACGGATGTGACCACGATCGTGGCGCCGGCAACGGCCCTGCTGGTATTCAACACCAATGGCGACATCCTCAATGGCAGTGGTGCCGGTTATTATTATTATACCGGCCAGAAATGGTCGAGGCTGTCTTCCAACACCATTCATTACATCGGCGAGTCATATGGCGGCGGAACCGTTTTCTGGCTGGATGAGACCGGCGAACATGGCCTGATTGCTGCAACCTCCGACCAGGGTGTTGCCCTGGGTACCCAATGGTATTCGGGAACCTATAAGGTGACCGGTGCCAATGCCGACGGCGTGTATGCAGGCAGGTCAAATACGGATAAGATCCTCGCATCGCAGGGATCAGGCACCTATGCTGCTGCACTCTGCCGTGATTATGCCTATAAACTGAACAACGTATATTACAATGACTGGTACCTGCCCTCAAAATATGAACTTAACCTGATGTACCAGGAGCAGAGCCTGCTGGCTCCCTTCAACTATTCATACGGTATTTACTGGAGTTCAACAGAAGGGGCAGCGAATCCGACAAATATGGCCTGGGACCAGATCTTTATGAACGGTGGCCAGGGTGGCGACCAGGATGAAAGCCAGAAAAACTGGCCCGACCAGGTAAGGTGCATCAGGAAATTCTGAAAATTTGAGAATTTGAGGATTTGAGAATTTGAGGATGTGAGGATGTGAGGATTTGATGATGTGAGGATTTGAAGATTTGAGAATTTGAGAATTTGAGAATGTGAGGATTAATGGAAAAGGGTTTACCGTAATTTTTAATTTTTAATTAAACTCCCCCTCACGTATAATTCTTCACCGCCTCCGCGGTTATCGGGCTGTCACAAAGGATAACCAGCCTTTCCACAACGTTTTTCAGTTCACGGATGTTGCCGGTCCAGGGGAGGGTTTTCAGTTCCTCCATGGCTTCGGGTGTTATTTCCATCTGGGCTTTGCCCATGTTGGAACAATATTCAGCAACAAAATGGTTGGCCAGGACGGGAATGTCGTCTGTTCTCTGGTTCAGGGGGGGTACTTCGATCAGGATCACGCTGAGCCGGTGATAGAGGTCCTCGCGAAAAGTTTTGTTGCGGATCTCCTCACGGATATTCTTATTGGTGGCTGCGATCACCCTCACGTCGACCGGGATTTCCTTCTCACCCCCCACCCTGGTGATCTTGTTTTCCTGGAGGGCACGCAAAACTTTTGACTGTGCCGAAAGACTCATGTCACCGATCTCATCGAGGAAAAGGGTGCCTCCGCTGGCCTGCTCAAAATCACCCTTGTGCTGTTTTATGGCCGAAGTAAACGATCCCTTTTCATGGCCGAAAAGATTGCTTTCAATCAGCTCAGCCGGGATAGCTGCGCAGTTCACCTCGATGAACGGACCGGCCGCACGGTGACTCATGGCATGAAGGTGGCGGGCCACCAGTTCCTTTCCTGTTCCGTTCTCTCCTGTGATCAGCACACGTGCCTCGGTTGGGGCAACTTTCGCAATCAGGTTCCTGATCTGCAGCATTGGATCAGAAGATCCGATCATTTCGTAATTTACGCCAATCCTGCGTTTGAGAAGGCGGGTTTCGTCGATCAGGGTTGTCCGGTCCCGGGCATTGCGCAGGGTAACAAGCAACCTGTTCAGGTCTAAAGGTTTCGAAATGTAATCATAGGCACCCTTCTTGATCGCCTCAACCGCAGTATCAATGGTTCCGTGACCGGATATCATCACAACAGGTGCATCGGTTGTTTCATAGAGTTGTGTCAGGACTTCGATCCCGTCCATGCCGGGCATTTTAATATCACAGAGGATGACATCATATTTATGGTCCTTCGCCAGTTGAATCCCTTCGGGTCCGGTTGCGGCGTCATCCACCGTGTATTTTTCATATTCAAGGATCTCCCTGAGGGTATTCCGGATGCTTTTTTCATCATCGATGACCAGGATGCGGGACATGGGGATTTATGATTTACGAGTGACGAATGACGAATATCCTGGGTTTAGGTACTCTTTTAAAATCCGGGATCTCCCCCCGATTAAAACCCTAGGTCAAAGGTAGTGAAAGTTTGAATAACTTTGTAAAACCATGCAAGCAGAAGGAAGAACATCCCCATGCCGGGGTGAAAAACAAGGGGCCCGCGGCGGAAGCCGTGGAAACGGTAAAGTAATGCCGGGGCTTCCCCAGGTTTTTCATTTCCAGGGAACCCGCAGTTTATCATATACCTTATTAATATATATAATCCTGGCCGTCACCCGGCCCGCCTTCTGCCAGCCCGCAACAAGTCATCCCTCTTCCCCCGTCACTCGTCACTCGTCACTGAAATACCCCTGGTCCGGCGGCCTTAACTCCTGCCAGTTCTGTGCCATCGACCTGAACCTCGACGGGATCCCCGATCTGCTCATCTTCGACCGGCACGGGAACAGGAAACTCACCTTCATCAATCACGGAACCCCCGGCACAATCGATTATACTTATGCACCGCAATATGCTTCCATGCTGCCCGACCTGCACGACTGGGTCGAAACCGTTGATTACAACTGCGACGGTAAAATGGACCTTTTTACCTATGGACTTGGCGGTGTCAGGGTCTTTAAAAACGTTTCCGACACTTCGCTGAAGTTCAGTCTTGTCACCGACATGCTTGAATCTTATTATTATACCGGCAAGGTCGGCATCCTGGTAACCAGCGTGGACTACCCGGCCCTGGCCGATATCGACGGGGATGGCGACCTCGACCTGCTTACATTTTTCGGACTCGGTTCCTATGTCGAGTATCACCGGAACCTGTCGATGGAAAAATACGGAAACTGCGACAGCCTCGATTTCAAACTGGAGGATCACTGCTGGGGGAAGTTCAAGGAAAGCGAAGGAGGAAACCACATTACACTGAATGTGCCTTGTCCTTATGGAGATTTACGATTTACGAATGACAATTTACGATTTGGGAGAGAAGGTGCATGGGTAAAATCTGACTCAATCCGAAATCCGAAATCTGAAATCCGAAATCTGAAATCGAGACATACGGGTTCAACCCTGCTTGCAACCGACCTGAACGGGGACGGTTTGAAGGACCTGGTGGTCGGCGATGTCGACTTTCCGGGGCTGATCGCGCTGACGAACGGTGGCACCGTAGATTCGGCATTCATGGTGGCCCAGGACAGCACCTTCCCGTCGGGAACCACTCCGGTGCACCTCTTTTCATTTCCTTCGGCATCCATGGTTGATATCGACAACGACGGGATTAAAGACCTGGTCATCTCCCCCTTCGATCCGAACTTATACATTGCCGACAATTTCAGCTGTGCATGGTTTTACCGGAATACCGGCACCGCTTCGAATCCCCGGTTCGAATTCCAGACCGAACGGCTGTTCGTGGATGAAATGATGGATTTCGGATCGGCTTCACACCCCGTGTTGTTCGATTTCAACGGCGACGGGTTACCCGACCTGTTCGTCGGGAACGACGGCTATTATGATTCCTCCTATTATTACCAGGGCATCCTCCATTCGGTTTATACGTCGAGGATCGCCTATTACAAAAATACAGGAACTGCCACCTCCCCGGTCTTTACCTATGTAACCGACGACTTCGCCGGCATATCCTCCCTGCACCTCAGGGGGGCCTTCCCGGCGCCCGGTGATCTTAACGGCGATGGACTTCCCGACCTGCTGATCGGGAATTCCGACGGGACACTCATTTTTTTTCCAGGCCTTGGCAATCCCGGCGATCAGCCACAGTTCGGCCCACCCGAAAAAAATTATCAGAAGATAAATGTCGGGAATTACAGCACCCCGCAGTTGTTCGACCTTGACAGGGACGGCAAACCCGACCTTGTCATTGGTGAACAAAACGGAAACCTCAATTATTACAGGAACACCGGTACCGCCGCCAACCCGGTCTTCACGCTGGTCACCGACAGCCTGGGAAAGATTAACGTCACCAATTACAACCTCTCCTACAATGGGTTCAGCACTCCCTGCTTTTCGAGGCAGCCCGACGGCACTACCTTCCTGCTCACTGGTTCGGAAGAGGGAAGGATTCATCTTTTTAAAGGGATTGATCAGAACCTGGGAGGGAAGTTCACAGAATCGGCCGGACTTTTCAACTGGCTCACGTCAACACCCGCGGACAGCTTGTTCGGCTGGCAGACCTCCCCCGCCATTGGTCACCTCACCGATGCCACGGGATTTGACATGATCACCGGGAATTTTTCCGGTGGTCTGAACTATATCACAAAACGGTCGGCAGCCACCATCGTTCCGGGTATTCCGGTCCTCCCGGCCGCAAAAGGGTCCACCCTGAAGGTGACACCCAATCCCGCCGACCGGTCGGCAACCATCTCATTAAAGGGGTCCATGTTAATGGGAACTTTACCGAACCTGGTCCTCTTTGATCTTTTTGGCCGGAAAATCCTGGAATCTCCCTTTCCAGGCAGCCTTACACTGGACTCCACAACCCTCCCCGCCGGGGTCTACATCGCAAAGTGCGGCGCCCTGGCAGTCAAACTGGTAATATCGCACCGGTAAGCCAAACCCTTACAGCAGTAAGCTTTTCCTGGTTCCCCCACCTTCTTTTTCCAATTGCTTTGGACTGATGCCGCATTTCCGCAGCCAGGGCTTCCAGGCCGGGCAGAACTGCCGGATGTATGTTCTTATCCCCTTGCTTTTCAATGCCCTGCTCCCATCCCGGGATATCAACCATTAAAAAAAGTTATTAACAGTGGAGCAAAGTGGAGCAAAGTGGAGATTTTATACCTATATTTACCGTCGGAAACAAAACCTCTGTGGCAACAACAAATCTCATCGGTGAATATGAATGCAGGCTGGATGAAAAAGGCCGGGTCATCTTCCCTTCCGCGCTGAAAAAGCAGCTTTCCCAGGAATACCAGGAAAAGTTTGTGATCAATCGCGGTTTTGAAGGCTGCCTTGTCATCTATCCCATGGATGTATGGAACGAGATCAGCAGTTCGGTGAATTCGCTCAACGATTTCGTGGAAGAGAACCGCCGGTTCAAAAGGGAGTTCAATAACGGGGCGAATATCCTCGTTCTCGACAGCCAGAACCGGTTTGTAGTTCCGAAGATCCTCACCCCTCACGCAGCCATTGAAAAGGAGGTGATCCTGTTCGCTTTCGGCAACAAGATTGAACTGTGGGACAAGGCAACTTACCGCAGGAACATGTCGATGAGCGCAGCAGATTACTCGGAACTGGCGCAGAAAGTTATGGGAAAACAATCATGATGAGCAACCCGGCCATGACCTATCATACAAGCGTATTGTTGCATGAAAGCATTGAGGCCCTGGCCATAAAGCCGGGAGGCATTTATGTGGACGCCACTTATGGCGGCGGGGGTCATGCCAGGGAAATGCTCAGGTTGATGACGGGTGGCAAACTGGTGGCATTTGACCAGGACGAAGAGGCCATCAGCAACCGGATCGACGATCCCCGCCTGGTCATGGTCAACAGTAATTTCAGGTTCCTGCGCAATTTCCTCAAACTGCATCATATCACGGCTGTGGATGGCATCCTTGCCGACCTTGGGATCTCCTCGCACCAGATCGATGAGCCCGAACGTGGATTTTCAACGCGTTTCGACGGTATGCTCGATATGCGCATGGACCGTAAAAAGAAACAAACCGCCAAAGACGTCATCAACCATTACAGCGAGGAGAATCTCTGCGATCTTTTTTACCAGTACGGTGAAATCAGGAATGCAAGGAAACTGGCCTCGAGGATCGTGGCATCGCGCAAGGAAAAGTTCATCGAAACCACCACTGCCCTGAAGGAGATCGCGAACACCTGCGCCGAACGCGGAAAGGAATTTAAATACCAGGCCCAGCTTTTCCAGGCGCTCCGCATCGAAGTCAACCAGGAGATGGATGCACTGAAAGAATTCCTGAAACAGGCTACCCACGCACTGAAACCCGGCGGCCGGTTCGTGGTGATCTCCTATCATTCGCTCGAAGATAAGCTTGTCAAGAATTATTTCAGGGCCGGGAACCTCGAAGGCGCCATTGAAAAGGATTTTTACGGGAATGTTATGTCGTCTTTGAAGGTGATCACCCGGAAAGCCATTGTGCCAGGCGCCGGTGAAATCGTCGAAAACAACCGCTCACGCAGCGCAAAGATGCGCGTAGCTGAAAAAATATAAACGGTGAAGGAAAACCTTAAATACTCGGATGCAAACAACATGCTGAACGTTCCTCTGGCCGATATGGAACCGGAACAGGCCGTTCATGCACCCGAAGCTCCCCTAAAAGAGACCGTCAGCCCCGAAAAAAAGCGGAACAAAGGTCTTAAGGCGGCACAGGACTTTCTCGGAGGCGGTTACTTGTCGCAGAAATGGGTGACCGGTAACCTTTTCTTTATTCTTTACCTCGGGCTGATCGCAATGGTCTATATCGGAAATACATACTACACCGAAAAGAAATTCAAAAGCATTGAACGTACCAAAAACGAACTAAAGGAATTACGCTACCAGTATATCACCACCAAGTCGGTCCTCATGTTCCAGGGGCGGCAGTCGGAGATTTCCAAACGCGCACTGACCCACGGTCTGAAAGAAACCACGATGCCTCCTTATAAAATTTTCTATTCGGCCGAGGCCCTGATGCAAAAGAGATGACAAACGGATGAGAGACATCAAAAAAGACATACTGATCCGTGTTTACCTGGTATACCTGCTGGTACTGCTCTTCGGGCTTTTCATCATTGCACGCGTGGTTATGATCCAGCAGTTTGAGAAGAAGCAATTCCTCGAGATGGCGAAGCGTCAGGAGATCCATCTCTTTGAAATTGATGCAATCAGGGGAAACATCCTCGCCGACGACGGCAGTTTGTTTGCCGTATCCATCCCGAATTTTGAGGTAAGGATGGACATTGTTACCGATTCAATCACCGATGAGGTTTTTGCAAAGAATGTCGATTCACTCGCAGTTTGCCTGTCGAGGCTTTTCCAGGACCGTACCCCAACGTCGTATAAGGACATGCTTTGGGAAGGCAGGAGGAATGAAAACCGTTACCTGCTCATCCAGCGCGATGTAACTTACCCCCAGCTGAATAAAATGCGGCAGTTCCCGATTTTCAAGCGGGGTAAATTCAAAGGAGGACTGATCGTGCTGGCCCAGTACCAGCGGGAACTTCCATACAAGTCGCTTGCCCGGCGAATCATCGGGTATGAAAGCGGTGAAGGTGATAAAAAGGTGTTTGTAGGGCTCGAAGGATCCTTTTCAAGGAACATGCAGGGTGTCAACGGGCAAAGGCTGATGCGGCGCATCGGCGGGCAGGCCTGGCTGCCGGTGGATCCTGAAAGCCAGGTTGAACCCCAGAACGGGGATGACATCGTCACCACTCTAGACGTCAACCTCCAGGACCTCGCTGAATCCTCCCTGCGCAGGGAACTCATCGCCGACAGCGCTGACCATGGCTGTGTGATCCTGATGGAGGTGAAAACCGGTTACCTGCGCGCCATGGCCAATCTCGGCCGCACACGCCGCGGCACCTATGAAGAAATTTTCAACTATGCCATCGGCGAAAGCCAGGAGACGGGATCAACCTTTAAACTTGCCTCTTTCCTGGTAGCACTCGATGACCATAAGATCGAACTCAATACACCGATCAACTGTTCCGGGGGGGCGACAACCTTTTCGGGCCGCAAAATGGAGGATTCCCATCACGGTCTCGGAGTGATCACGGCCCTGCAGGTATTTGAACATTCATCGAATGTCGGCACTTCCAAGATGATCTATGCCGCCTATGCCAGCGATCCCCAGAAATATATCGACGGGCTCTACCGTATCGGCATCAACCGCCCGCTAGGGTTGCAGATTGCCGGAGAAGGCAGGCCCTATATCAAGACCACTAAAAGCAAATACTGGTCGGGGTTGTCCCTGCCCTGGATGTCCATCGGGTACGAAATATCCCTGGCCCCGATCCACCTGCTCACCCTGTACAATGCCGTGGCCAACAACGGGGTCATGGTTAAGCCCCTGTTCGTTCGGGAAATCCGCCGGAACGGGCAACTTGTGCAACGGTTCAACCCGGTGGTGATCAACCCCCATATTGTCTCCCCGGCAACCATCGAGAAGGCCAAGATCATGCTCGAAGGAGTTGTGACGGAAGGCACCGGGGTCACCATCAGGACACCGAACTACAAGATTGCAGGCAAAACCGGGACCTGCCAGATTGCTGCCGGAAACAAAGGTTACAGACAGAATACCAAGCAGGTCCAGTATAAAGGATCGTTCGTTGGATATTTTCCCGCGGACAATCCGAAATATTCGATGATCGTGGTTATCGTCAATCCCAGGAAGGGAAAATATTATGGCGGGGCAGTGGCGGCTCCTGTTTTCAGGGAACTGTCCGACAGGCTTTACGCAATCCGTCCCGACATTCTCATCCCCCTGCCGCACGATTCCCTCTCTCCGCCTTATCCTGTTGCGCAAACGGGTCACATGAAGGACATCGAGGATGCCTGCACCATGCTCGGACTCAATGCCCATGCTGAGAATATCCAGGCAATCTGGGGCAAGCCGGCCATCACCGGTAACAACATGATCCTTTCTCCGACACCCGTTTCGCGGGGGATCATGCCCGATGTCATCGGGATGGGACTGAAAGACGCGCTGTTCCTGCTTGAATCGCAGGGACTCAATGTACTGGTAAACGGAAAGGGAACCGTGGCAAGGCAATCCCTGAATCCCGGTACGAAAATTTACAAGGGAATGCCGGTCGTGATCGATCTGCAGGTAAAACAGGATAAACCAAAAACCCAGGCATGATGCTGTTGCAAGAACTCATCGCTGCGCAAACAATCACCGGGATAACCGGTTCGGCTGACATCCCGGTAACGGGTTTGCAGTTCGATTCACGCATGGTGACGACGGGAAACCTGTTCTTTGCCGTCAGGGGAACCACTTCCGATGGTCATGATTTCATTGCAAAGGCCATTGAATTGGGTGCGTCGGCCGTGGTATGCGAGCATCTTCCCGCCTCCCCCGGTGCAGGAACCTGTTTTATCATGGTTCCCGACAGCAGCATTGCCCTTGGCTCGATAGCCTCCGCCTGGTACGGCCACCCATCCCGTAAGCTGAAGCTCGTAGGGGTCACCGGCACAAACGGAAAAACCACCATCGTGACGCTCCTTCACCGGCTGTTTTTCGAACTCGGTTACGGAACCGGGCTGATCTCAACCATTGTAAACAAGGTTAACACTGCCGAAGTTCCCGCATCCCATACCACACCTGATCCGCTCCAAATCAACGCGTTGCTGGCCCGCATGGTGAATGAAGGCTGCCAGTTTTGTTTCATGGAGGTTTCATCGCATGCCGTAGATCAGCATCGCATTGCAGGGCTTACCTATGCAGGCGGGATCTTCACAAACCTCACGCATGACCATCTCGATTACCATAAAACATTTGATGCCTATCTCCGCGCCAAGAAAGCCTTTTTCGACAACCTGCCGGCCGGGGCATTTGCACTGGTTAACAAGGACGACCGGAACGGCAAAGTCATGGTGCAGAACACCAGCGCGGCAAAATACACTTTCAGCCTGAAGTCAATGGCAGATTACCGCAGCCGGATCCTGGAAAATGAGTTCCATGGCCTCCACCTGAATATAGACGGAACCGAAGCCTGGTTCAAACTGATCGGGAGCTTCAATGCATCAAACCTCCTAGCAGTGTATGCAGCTGCCAACCTCCTGGACCAGGAAAAAACCGAGGTCATCACCATCCTCAGCCGGCTTGAACCGATAGCCGGACGGTTTAATTACATTCGCTCGGCCAGCCATGTCACTGCGATCGTCGATTATGCGCACACCCCCGATGCCCTGAAAAACGTCCTCGAGACGATCAATACCATCCGGGGTCACAACGAACAGCTGATCACCGTGGTGGGAGCCGGCGGGAACCGTGATGCCACCAAGAGACCCATCATGGCGAACATCGCCAGCTCCTTGAGCAACCGGGTGATCCTCACCTCCGACAATCCCAGGAATGAAGAGCCGGAGGCCATCCTCGCAGATATGCAGAAAGGAGTTGATGTCACGCATAGGAAAAAGGTATTGGTGATCGAGAACCGGCTTGAGGCCATCCGGACGGCCTGTGCCCTGGCACAGCCGGGCGACATTATACTGGTAGCCGGCAAGGGTCATGAGAATTACCAGGAGATCAAGGGTGTAAAGCACCATTTTGACGACAGTGAGGTGTTGCGGGAAATTTTCGGGAGTGTTAACATAGAAACCAATTAAGCCTATGTTGTACTATCTTTTTATCTGGTTGCATAAAGTTTTTGATGTCCCCGGGACCGGAGTGTTCCAGTACATTTCTTTCCGTGCGGCAGCCGCCCTGATCACTTCGCTGTTCATCTCCATGATCATCGGGAAAAGGCTCATCAACTTCCTCAGGAGAAAACAGGTGGGGGAAACGGTTCGCGACCTCGGGCTTGAAGGACAGACGCAGAAACAAGGCACCCCCACGATGGGAGGACTCATCCTGCTGGCTGCCATCCTCATTCCTTCCCTGTTGTTTGCCAAACTCAACAATATCTATGTGGTACTGGTACTCGTTGCAACGGTATGGCTGGGGATTATCGGCTTCCTGGACGATTTTATCAAGGTATTTAAAAAAGATAAAAAGGGGCTCCCCGGCAAACTCAAGGTCCTCGGGCAAGTCGGCCTCGGGCTGATCGTAGGGTTCACCATGTATTTCAGCGACAGCATCGTGATACGTGAGCGCGTAAAACCGGCTGCCTACGTGCCGACAACGGATGTTTTTACCATAGAGTCGGCCGGCGACAAGTTTAAATCGGAATCAAAGATTTCGGTAAAGTCGACCAAGACCACCATCCCGTTTATCAAAAACAATGAATTCGATTATAACTGGCTGATCTCATGGATCGGACCAGGCACAAAAAAATGGACCTGGCTGGTCTTCATCCCCATCGTGATCTTCATCATCATTGCGGTTTCAAACGGGGCGAATCTCACCGACGGACTCGACGGGCTGGCTACAGGCACCTCGGCCATTATCGGGTTGACGCTGGGAGTGCTTGCCTATGTTTCGGGCAATATTGTATTTGCCAATTATCTGAATATCATGTATATACCAAACACAGGCGAGCTGGCAATATACATCTCGGCCTTCGTTGGCGCCTGCATCGGGTTCCTCTGGTATAATTCCTTTCCGGCCCAGGTGTTCATGGGTGATACCGGGAGCCTTGCGCTTGGCGGCATCATCGCGGTGTTTGCCATCATGATCAGGAAAGAGATCCTGATCCCCATTTTCTGCGGGGTATTCCTGGCGGAAACCTTGTCGGTGGTGATACAGGTATCGTGGTTCAAATATACCCGGCACCAATATGGCGAAGGGCGCAGGATTTTCAAAATGTCGCCGCTGCATCACCATTTCCAGAAATCAGGCTATCATGAATCGAAGATCGTGATGCGATTCCTGATCATCGGCATCATGCTGGCCGTTTTAACAATCGTCACACTCAAACTAAGATAGAAACCATGACTTTAGAAGCTTTGGCTACGCAAGGACAAACCACCGTGTATGATTCACTGGCGGCATCAATCGGTCCCAAAATCCGTGAAATCAGGAAAGCATACATCAAGGAGAGTTTCGCCGGTTTCCAGCAGACGGAACACCGGCTCGAAACCGTGGCCAACATACACGGCATAGAATTCATCAACGACTCCCGTTCGACCACCATCAACGGTACCTGGTTTGCCATGGAAAGCACCCTGCGCCCCTTGATCTGGATCGCAGGCGGCGTGGATAACGGCAACGACTTCACCACGCTGCGCCACCTTGTCAGGAACAACGTAAAAGGGATCATCTGCCTTGGGCTTGACAACAGCCGCATACATGAAGCCTTTGACGAGCTCGACCTTCCCATGCTCGATGTTGTAAAAATGGTGGATGCTGTCCAGGCTGCCTATTACCTGGGTGCGCGCGGCGACGTGGTGCTGCTTTCGCCTGCCTGCGCCTCGTTCGATCTTTTTGAAAATTTTGAAGAGCGCGGCATCGCTTTCAGGAACGCGGTCAAAAACCTGTAAATAATAGCAGCAATGTTGAAATTTTTCAAGGATATTAAAGGGGATAAGGTGATCTGGATCGTCGTGGTCATCCTTTGCATTTTTTCACTGCTTGCCGTCTACAGTTCAACAGGGATGCTTGCTTACAAAAAGCAGCACGGCAATACCGAATATTACCTGTTCAAACACCTGATGATCCTGTTGTTCGGTCTTGCCCTGATGTACGGGACACACAGGGTTAGGTACACCTATTATTCCAGGATCTCCCAGATCGGGCTTTTCCTTACCTTTCCGCTGCTCCTCGTCACCCTGATATCCGGCACACATCTCAATGAAGCCAACCGGTGGCTAACCGTTCCCATCGTGAACCTCACCTTCCAGAGTTCGGATGTGGCAAAACTCTTCCTGATCATGTACCTTGCAAGGGTTTTAAGCAAAAAGCAGGAGCTGGTCCAGGATTTCCGGAAGGGTTTCCTTCCGGTCATCATCCCGGTGGTAATGGTCACCATCCTGATTTTGCCCGCAAACTTTTCAACGGCAGCCATTTTGTTCGTCACCTGCATCGTGCTGATGTTCATCGGCCGGATCAGCCTCAAATACATGCTTTCGCTGGCGCTGATGGGACTGCTTGCCATTGTGATGATTTATTTTCTGGCAACCTCATTCCCTACCCTGTTCCCGCGCGGCAGCACGTGGGTTTCACGCATCAACCATTTTGTACACAAGAAAGAGGCCGACCCTGACGCGACATTCCAGGTAGACCAGGCAAAAATTGCCATTGTACAGGGAGGCATTCTCGGGAAGTCGCCGGGGAAAAGCACCCAGCGGAATTTCCTGCCACACCCCTACTCCGACTTTATTTTCGCCATCATTATTGAAGAATACGGGCTGATAGGAGGCAGTTTCGTCCTGCTCCTCTACCTCACCCTGTTCTTCAGGGTTATCAGGATAGCAGGCCGGTGCCAGGGCAACTTCGGCTCCCTGCTCAGCATCGGGATCGGCTTCAGCCTGGTTTTCCAGGCACTGATCAACATGGCGGTGGCCGTAAACCTGTTCCCGGTGACGGGTCAGACCCTCCCGCTTGTCAGCATGGGAGGAACTTCCATCTGGTTCACCAGCATTTCACTGGGGATTATATTGAGTGTCAGCCGCGTAACCGAGATTGAAACAAAGGACGGCACCGAAGTGGATATTTTACGGGAACCGACCCTGAATATTAAACAAACAGCACCTGCAGGATGAAACGTGTTATAATCAGCGGAGGAGGAACAGGCGGACATATTTTTCCGGCCATTGCCATTGCCACGGCCCTCAGGTCGAAAGTGGAGGGGATCGATATCCTTTTCATCGGGGCCCGCGGACGGATGGAAATGGAAAAGGTCCCTGCCGCAGGATTCCGCATCGAAGGGCTGCCCATCAGCGGCTTCCAGCGGCGGCTGACCTGGAAAAACCTGACCTTCCCATTCAAGCTGGTTTACAGCATGGTCAGGGCGCGCAGCATCATCGCGGATTTCAAACCCGATGTGGTGATCGGCGTGGGAGGCTATGCCAGTGGCCCGACCCTCCGCATGGCCGCATCGATGGGAATCCCCACCCTCATCCAGGAACAGAATTCATTCCCCGGGGTCACCAACAAACTGCTCGGGAACCGGGTACAACGGATTTGCGTTGCATATGAAGAGATGACCCGGTATTTCCCGGCCGGCAAAATCGTGATGACGGGAAACCCGGTAAGGCAGGATGTCGTGAACATCCTGGGAAAAGAGGGAGAGGCGTTCGAACATTTCGGACTGTTGCCCGGCAGAATAACACTCCTTGTCATCGGTGGCAGCCTCGGAGCCAGGACCATCAACCAGGCCATCACAAAATATGCAGGGAATCTCACCGCAGGACAGGATATCCAGGTCCTGTGGCAGACCGGGAAATTCTATTACAATGATATAAAGTCCTTTTTCGACAACAGTGGATCCTTTCCTATGGATCCTGCAGATACTTCAGCAACCTCCCTCCCGCATATGGTTATCCTGCCCTTTATCGACCGGATGGACCTGGCTTATGCCGCGGCGGATATCATCGTTTCCAGGGCCGGGGCGATTGCCATCTCTGAACTCAGCGTCGTCGGGAAGCCGGTCATCCTCGTTCCCTCGCCCAATGTCGCCGAAGATCATCAGACCAAAAATGCCCGTTCCCTGGCCGACCGAAAGGCCGCCATCATGGTACGTGACATTGCAGCGGTTGAAACACTCGGCACAACCATCCATGATCTTCTGAATGACCCTCAGCTCCAGGCCGACCTTAGCAGGAATATCCGTGCCCTTGGGATATCGGATGCTGCGGAGATCATTGCCAATGTCGCCTTATCGCTCACGGCAACCGCGAATGATGTTCCAGGGAAAGGCAGCGGGGCTGGCAACCCGCCCCCCCGGATCATATACCCCGAAACTGTCTATTTCCTCGGGATCGGCGGGATTGGGATGAGTGCGCTTGCCCGGTACTTCAAACACAGGGGCGCCATTGTATCAGGTTACGACCGCACACCGACAAATCTTACCGTCGAGTTGGGCTTTGAAGGGATCGACATCCATTTCGTCGAAGACCCTTCAAAAATACCCGTTAATCCCGGCCTGGTTGTATATACCCCTGCCATCCCCGCCGGAAACCGGGAATTTGTTTACCTTAAATCCCATGGCATTCCGCTAAAAAAACGTGCGGAGGTGCTTGGTATGATCGCCGCAAACTTTAAAACCATCGCGGTTGCCGGGACCCATGGCAAAACGACCACCTCTTCGCTTGTAGCCCATATCCTCTCCGTAGGGAGTATCAGCCAGATTGCCTTTCTCGGAGGCGTTTCCAAAAACTATGGGACAAATTTCCTGTATGAAATAAAGGATCCACAAGGGAAAACAAACCCTGAAAACGATACAGCAACTCCACAAATCAACATCCCGGGCGACTCCTGGTGCGTAGCAGAAGCCGATGAATACGACAAATCTTTCCTGCAGCTGACCCCTACCATCGCAATCATCACCTCGGCCGATGCTGACCATCTTGACATATACGGGAGCCACGGGGAGATGAAAAAAAGTTTTTCCGATTTTACCGGGAAGATTGTTTCCGGCGGATCGCTCATTATGAAAAAGGGAGTCGGGGTTGTACCTGATCACAGGAATAATTACAGTATCTACGATTATTCTGTCAGCAGCGGGGCTTCATTTCATGCACAAAACGTCAGGGTATCAGGCGGCCTGTTCCATTTTGATTTGGTGCACCCTGGTGGCCTCATCCCGCGTGTTGTCATGGGATTGCCCGGCAGGTTCAACCTTGAAAATGCGGTCGCGGCGATGGCAGCAGGAATCCTTGCCGGGGTAAGTCATGAGGATCTCCGTTCGGCCCTCCTCTCCTACCAGGGCGTCCAGCGCAGGTTTGATTTCAGGATCCGCCGTGATGATCTTGTTTACATCGACGATTATGCCCACCATCCCGCCGAGATCACAGCCTGTATCACGGCTGTCCGTGAACTATTTCCCGGGAAAAAGATCACAGGGATCTTTCAGCCGCACCTTTTCACACGCACCCGCGACCTGGCCGGTGACTTTGCAAAGAGCCTCGGTCTTCTCGACGAACTGATTCTTCTCGACATTTACCCGGCAAGGGAAAAGCCCATTGAAGGGGTAACCTCGCAAATCTTGCTCGACCTCGTCGGGTTAGACCATAAAAAACTGGTTCAGAAAGGGGAAATTCTCCATGAACTTTCTTGCCGTAAGCCCGAGGTCCTGCTGACCCTGGGAGCCGGCGATATCGACCAGCTTGCCGGACCAATAACCGAACTGCTTTCTGCAACTGCAAATTAGATGAAGAAATTCTTACTCATAGTCCGTATCATTACCTGGGTCCTCCTGTTAGCCGGAACGGGTGTCCTGGTGGGATTGTCGGGCATTGAGCACGACCGGAAACCATGCAGAAAGGTGTCAATAACCATCGATTATGGCGCGGCCGACATCCTGATCACCAAAAAAGAGATCGACTCCCTGATCACCAGAACTGCCGGAACCGTTAAGGGGAAACCGCTGGGGTACATCAACATTGCCGCCGTGGAAGGCTCTATCAGGAGACAATCGTATGTTGCAGAGGTGAAGGTATTCAACAGCAACGACGGCGACCTGTCGGTACAGGTCCGTCAGCGGGAACCCCTGCTTCGCATCATCAACCGGAAGTTTGAAAGTTTCTACCTCGATGAATCAGGGGCGATGCTTCCCGTGAACCCGAATTTTTCCGCCCGGGCGATTGTGGCGAACGGGATCATCGACTATTCCTATGCAAAGAACCCAAATTACCGGGTCAACGTACTTTCGCTCTCCGATTCGGTCATGTACGATTCGCTCCTGACAAACCTTTACAAACTTGCCATGTACATAACCCACGACAAGTTCCTGAAGGTCCAGATCGGCGAGATTTACGTGGACGAACGCGGCGAGTTCGAACTGATCCCAAGAGTGGGAAATCACACCATCCTGTTTGGCAAGGCAGAGGACATGGATGAAAAATTCAAAAAACTCTTTGCATTTTACAAACTCGGGCTGAACAGGATCGGCTGGAACAAATACAATGTCGTCAATATAAAATTCAAGAATCAAGTAGTCTGTTCTAAAATATAACGAAGCATGAAAAACGAAGGCATCATTGTCGGACTCGACATCGGTACAACGAAAATAGCGGTTATCGTGGGCCGTAAAAACGAATACGGGAAAATTGAGATCCTGGGTTATGGCAAAGTACCTTCCATCGGGGTTAAACGGGGGGTCGTCGCAAACATTGACAACACGGTACAGTCCATCAAGGACGCGGTGGCGGAAGCATCGGCAAAATCGGGGGTCAACATCAAGTTTGTCAACGTCGGCATTGCCGGGCAGCACATCAAGAGCATGCAGCACCGGGGAAGCATGATCCGTGAGGACAGCGAGGTCGAGATCAGCCAGGCTGACATCGAAAAGCTCTGCAACAGCATGTACAATTTAAACATGAACCCCGGCGAGGAGATCCTGGATGTGATCCCGCAGGAGTTCAGCATCGACGGCGAACACGGAATTACCATGCCGAAAGGCGGGATCGGCAGTTCGCTGGAGGCGAACTTTCACATCATCATCGGGCAGACTGCAGCAGCCAAGAACATCTACCGTTGCGTAAGAAAGGCAGGCCTCGAGGTGGTGGAACTCATTCTCGAGCCGATCGCCTCAGCCGAGGCGGTGCTGTGCGAAGATGAAAAGGAGGCCGGGGTAGTCCTGGTAGATATTGGCGGGGGAACATCCGACATCGCCATTTTCCATGGCGGGATCATCAGGCATACGGCCGTCATCCCCCTGGGCGGCGAAATTATCACCGAAGATATCCGGGAAGGCTGCAACATCATTAAAAAACATGCCGAACAGCTGAAAGTGAAATTCGGATCAGCCATGGCACGTGAAAACAGGGAAGAAGAAATCGTTTCCATCCCCGGAACCCGGGGAAAAGCGCCGAAAGAGATCAGTCTTAAAAACCTGGCATCCATCATCCAGGCCCGCATGGAGGAGATCATCGAGCACATTTATTTCGAAATCAAGAACTCGGGATACGAGAAAAAACTGATCGAGGGCATCGTGCTCACCGGTGGCGGCGCACACCTTAAACATGTGGCGCAGCTCACCGAGTTTATCACGGGACTCGATACCCGCATCGGTTATCCTAACGAACACCTGGCAAGCGACGTTCCCGCCGAAATGGCAAGCCCGATGTACGCAACCGGGATCGGTCTGGTTATCGAAGGAATCGAACGTTACCAGAATGAATCGGAAAACAAACCGTCTGAAACAGTGAAACCGGGGATCCCGGAGGTTGCGATCGCCCCTGCCGAAAAAGCCAACCGGAAACTGCTCGATTCTTTCCTGGCAAAGATCAAGGGGATTTTCGACGAGGACATCCAGTAATCAAACTATTAACAATTATGCGTTAATAACTAATTATCAAACAGAACAATTCTTTACCCTTTCTTTTTAATTTTAACCCTTAAAATATATGATCATGGCCGATATGTTAAAATTTGACCTGCCAAAGAACCAGTCATCAATCATCAAAGTCATCGGGGTTGGCGGTGGCGGCAGCAATGCTGTGAACCATATGTATCACCAGGGAATCAAGGGAGTCGACTTTATCGTGTGCAACACCGATGAACAGGCCATGGTCATGAGCCCGGTTCCCACGAAAATCCAGCTGGGAGTTAACCTTACCGGGGGTCTTGGTGCCGGTGCCGCGCCCACTGTTGGCCGGAACGCCGCACTTGA
The DNA here is from genome assembly GCA_903845055.1 of uncultured Bacteroidales bacterium. Taxonomy (GTDB): domain Bacteria; phylum Bacteroidota; class Bacteroidia; order Bacteroidales; family FEN-979; genus CAIVAT01. The sequence goes on from CAIMWF010000059.1 coordinate 22,606, forward strand.
AAATTCTGACGACATCAGGGCGGTCCTCGAAAAAGGAACCAAAATGCTCTTTATCACTGCCGGGCTCGGCGGAGGTACCGGTACCGGCGCTGCCCCGGTAATCGCGCAGATTTCCAGGGAACTGGGTATACTTACGGTGGGCATCGTTACCATCCCCTTCTCGTTTGAAGGCCGGAAACGCCGCCAGTCAGCCGAAGAGGGCATCCGGCAGATGAAACAGAACGTGGATGCGCTGCTGATCATCAGCAACGACAAACTCCGCCTGCTTTGCGGCGACCTGCCGCTCTCGGAAGCATTCACACGCGCCGACAATGTGCTCACCACCGCCGCCAAGGGCATCGCCGAAATCATCACGGTGGTCGGGTACATTAACGTTGATTTTGAGGATGTTAAAACCGTGATGAAAGACAGTGGCGTCGCCATCATGGGAACCGGCATCGCCAACGGCCCCAACCGTGCGCAACAGGCCGTGGAAGAGGCGCTCAACTCACCGTTGCTCGACAACAACGATATCCACGGTGCCGCCAACCTGCTCCTCTACATTTCGTCGGGAAAAAAGGAGATCACCATGGACGAGGTGACCGAAATTACAGATTATATCCATGAAAAGACACAGTCAGCCGGTGATGTCATCTGGGGCAACGGCTTCGATGAAACACTTGACGACAAGATCAGCGTGACCATCATCGCCACAGGTTTCGACGAGGATCACCAGCAGAAAGATCCCACAAAGCCAGTGGATGTTAAAGTGCATAAACTTTACTCCGACTCATCCTCGCCTGAAGTGGAACAGCGGATGATCTATACCCATCCGGCTCCTGTGGAGCGCCCCGAACTTCCCGCGATGAAGCATATTTCCGAACCCGAACCCGAACCTGTGGCTTTCGAGATGGTCCCCGACGCTGAATCGCCCGAACCCATGCGTATCATTGAATTTTCAGTAGAGAATTCCGAAACCGACACCCAGTCAGAGATCGCCCGGACGATGATCAGCGACTTTGAACCGGTTATGAATGAGGAGGCACCTGTCTTTGAAATGCATATCAAACCACTGCCCTCCGAATTGCCTTCCCAGCCTTCGGTGCCGGATTCCTATGATTTCCAGACAAGAAAAGCCGATGAGCGGATTTTCAAGCTGCGCCACCTGAGTGAAAAATTAAAGGACCACCAGCCGATTGAGAACAACCTGCACGAGATCGAAAATGTCCCGGCCTACAAACGGCGCAATGTCGAACTCAACGATGTTACACCATCGTCGGAGTCGCACCGGTCAACCTACTTCCTGAAGGACAACGCCGAGAATCCGATAGAATCAAAAGGCGACAATCCCTTCACCCACCCAAAAGCCGATTAAATGAGCCTTGAAACGAAGATCAACGATGACATCAAAGCAGCAATGCTGGCGCGCAACCAGGAGAAACTTGAAGCCCTGAGAGCGATAAAAGCCGCACTGTTACTGGAAAAAACAAAAGAAAGCAGCACGGGTGTGATCGATGAGCCGCTGGAGCTTAAAATCCTTCAGAAACTGGTCAAACAACGCCGTGAATCAGCCGATATCTATGGGAATGCCAACCGCCAGGACCTGGCGCACAAGGAGATTTTCGAAGCTTCCGTTATCGAGACCTACCTGCCCGGGCAGATGTCGGAAGAGGAGGTAAAGGAAATCATCAGGAAAATCGTTGCAGAAACCGGCGCAACTTCTGTTAAAGATATGGGAAAGGTGATGGGTGCAGCCACGAAAGAACTTGCCGGGAAAGCCGATAATAAAATGATCTCGGGTATCATTAAAAGCCTGCTCACCTCCTGAAAAGCTTCTTGAATCAGCATATTTTGCCACAATTCCGTTTCAACTTCTGAAATGCACTCTTTCCTCAGATATTCCCTTGCCCTGGTAATCCTGGTCATGGGCATGAATCTCCATGCGGGGGATTATGTCATCAGCCTGAGAGACTTGACCGTCACCAGCAAGCTCAAAGGGTTTCACGTCGAACGGGTGATCAGTGTCTGGCCCGAAGAATCCTGCATCGGGTTTGTTCAGACCGGAATGTTCAACCGGCAGGAGCCTGTGTTCATGAAACCCACGGTTGCAGGTGAAATTGAAGACTGTCTAAAACGATCTTTCCCCGCGTCCGATTCAACGAAACCCCTCATCATCCGGATCAACCGGCTCTACATTTACGAGGTTACGGGGTCGAGCCGGGAGGTTGCATGCATGCAGGTATCCGTCAGTTTCATCACACATGAAGACACAGGTTACACTGACCAGTTCCAGGCGGTCGTATCGCTCGAAAAGAGCGGGCTGGACGTGACCGGTTTCCATGCCGGCGACATCATTTACGGACTGGGTTGCTGCTTCGACGATTTCGAAAGGATGGGCACCCAGGGGAAACTCAAACCGAAACGGATTAACGAATCTGAAATGCTCATCAATCCGCTGGATCATACTGAGAAATTTGCGATTTTCACCGCCCCGGCGGTCAGCAGAGGGTTATATAAATCATTTTACAGCTTCCGGGATAACCGTCCCGACACAGTCACGGCCTTCACAGTTGATTACCACCCGCATAAAAAGGACTCAATGCAGATGCGCGCTACGCTGAACCTGCCGCACGGACTGGCCCAAAAACAATACTTTGCCTTCACCGACGGCAAGATGCTCTATGCCTGGACCGGAAAAGGATTCGCACCGGTGTACCGGTCGGAAAAACAAATGTCGCTGTGGCTTGCCAAAAATGAAGTTGAAGAGGGAGCATCATCGGGCGCCTACATGGCAGGGATGATGGGCGGTATGATAGGGGGACTGATCGGCGGAGCTCTTTTTGGTGCGCTTGCAGCCCTTAATGAAAGCGACGCCGGTTATATCGCAAATGGCAACGGCAATTTCAAGATCGATTTTTCCAGCGGCCGGCTGTCGCCTTCAATTACACCCGATTACCTGAAAACAGAATCAAATACCATTTTTTTCAATTCAAAAAGTTCATCCGGCGACGACGACCTTATCCTCCTGCGCGACCGCGATACCCTCTGCACCCTTGCCCCCGGGAATTATCTGAAGCTGGCCCTGCCTTCCAGATATCGTGAACTGAAGCTGGTGATGACCTGTAAAACATGCAGTCGCATCGGGGAAACGATATCACTCCGGTTGTTCCATACCGACGTTTACATCCTGCGGGTCAAAAAAAACAGGGAGATCTTTACCGGCGAAGCCTACGAACAAGTCAGGAAGGATCTTCTCGGCGGGATGACATCCGGCAATACGCGCGTATTGCGCAGCCTGCCGGGAAAGCCGCCGGAGGATTAATTTTTCAATACCCTGGAAGGCATCCCGGCAGCAATGAAGTGTGTTGGTCCGAAACGGTTCCCGGAACCTGGCATCTGCATAACCTTCTCCATACCCGCTATTTGAAACCGTGAGCTGAAAAGTGTTTTTCCCTGGCATCCGAAACCAGTGCCGCTACCCGGCAGGCCAGGCCCCAGAGGAATTTCCATTTCCCGAATCCTTTTCGCACATCGGCGTAACAGCGTTCTCCCCTCAGCACCTTGCCGAAGGCTCTCCAGCCCCGGTCGCTGTCGCTCACAAACCTGTGTATTCTCTTCGGCGCCGTATTAAAAATATATTTGATCCTGTTTGCCTCGGTCAGTTCATTCATGAGCTGGTCGTTCACCGACTCGGTGTAAGCGTCAAGTGAAGGGCTCGCCCCTTCCAGGTAGCTGCGGACGGCATCCGCGGCCAGTTTCCCGCTGCGCACCGCATAATAGATCCCTTCGCCGGTAAGCGGATCCGTGAGGCCGCCTGCATCGCCCGCGACCAGCACCCTGTCGAGGTGAAAGCGGCTGGTGCGAACCCTTACCGGGATGGGCCATGACTTTAAAGACCTTGTCTCATGGACACTGATGCCAAATGGCGCGGAATCAATACGATTCCCAATTTCGAGGTATTCGATGAATTTATTATAATAGTCCATCATGGCCTTCGACAGCGATGCGGGCCCCCCTACCCCGATCGAAAAATGGTCGGTTTTGGGGAACATCCAGCCATATCCCCCGGGGAATGCACCCCAGTCAAGAAAGATGGTCGTTGAAAATGCCTCCAGGCTCTTTGCATCCACCGTGAGTTCAGCCTCCCATGCGAGTCCTGTCATAATGTTGTCCCGCAGTCCGACGGACCTTCCGATCGCGCTGGAGGCGCCATCAGCGCCAATCACGGTCCTTGAACGGTAGCTGCCTGAGCGGGTGAGTACCTCCGTGAAGTCCTTTTCCTGCCTGACCCCGTCGGCCTTTTCCCCGAAAAGCACCCTGGCGCCGGCCGCCACCGCCTTATCCAGCAATACGGCATCCAGTTTATCCCGCATGGTGCAATATATCAGCGGTTCGGCCGATACCCGTGAAAAAACATCCCTGAATCCGCTGGAAAAGATGATGGTATTGACAGTCCTCTCAAATACTTCCGAAACATCGAACGGGATTTCCTGCAGGATCTTGTGGGTAAGTCCTGCGCCACAAACCTTGTATCGTGGAAACCGGGTCTTTTCAAGAATCAGCACGGAGATGCCGCGGCTGGCCAGTTCATATGCAGCGATGGAACCGGCAGGTCCCGCGCCGGCAATGATTACATCGGCATCTGTCGTCATAAGGTGATGGTAATGGGTTGGACATTAAAGCAGGGACAATACCTCCCTGAGAAGCTTTTCCTTATTGACCGGCACCACCCCCACCTCTTCGCAAACAAGGCCTCCGGCGAGGTTGGAGATAAAGGCGGTTTCGTAGGGCGTGCGTTTCAGTGCCAGGCACATGGAAGCCACGCTGATAACCGT
>CAIMWF010000060.1 GCA_903845055.1 uncultured Bacteroidales bacterium
GCTCCACGGGACATGGAATGCTGACTTTTGAAAATTATTTGTTACTTTTATTCCCATGTTCATCCATTAAACCAATACACATCCCCTGCCATGCAAACTCCCCTGTCAATCTATTTCTTCTCCGGCACCGGGAACGCCCGCAACGTGGCGCACTGGTTTTCCGTAGTTGCGCTCGGACGCGGGATTGAGACAACCGTTACCGACATCTCCCGCACCAGCCGGAAAGATATCCCCCTGCCTGCCCCGGGGTCGCTCGTGGGCTTTATTTCACCCACCCACGGGTTCAATTACCCCCCGGCAATGATGTACTTCATTTTCAGGTTCCCGCGTTCAAAAGGCAACCGCGCTTTCCTGATGAACACCCGGGCAGGGTTGAAACTGTCAAAGTGGTTTGTCCCGGGTCTGAGCGGGATCGCCCTGTGGCTGTCGGCGCTGGTGCTGCTTTTTAAAGGATACCGCATCGTTGGCCTTCGCTCCGTCGATCTTCCGTCAAACTGGATCTCTTTCCACCCGGGGGTTAAGGAAAAGGTGGTTGCATCAATTTATGGTCATTGCAAAAACATTACCGTCAGGTTTGCCGGGAAGATCCTCAGCGGGGAAAAAGTCTATACCGCCTTCCGCGATATCATCCAGGACCTGCTTGTCGCACCCGTAAGCATCGGTTATTATTTCGCAGGGCGCTTCATCCTGGCAAAAACGTTTTACGCGACAGATGCCTGCGACAAATGCAACCTTTGCATCAGCAACTGCCCGGTGAAAGCCATTCTCACAGTCGACAACCGCCCTTTCTGGTCGTTCCGGTGCGAAAGCTGCATGCGCTGCATGAACGACTGTCCCAAACGTGCCATCGAAACCTCGCATGGCTACCTGGTCCTGAGCATGTGCCTGCTCAACATCTGGATCATGTCGTGGTTCTGGCAGGCGGTGGCCAGGTTCCTCGTGATCCCCGCTGGCAACGGATGGGTCTCGCTTGCGGTAACCTTCACCCGCTGGGCGGTGACCTTTGCGGTCGTGGTTCTCTTCTACCGACTGTATCACTATTTGCTCCGGGTCCCTTTTTTCAGACAACTGTTTTACTATTCCTCCCTTACACGGTATAAATTCTGGCGCCGTTACAAACCTTCCAGGAACATGATATCGCATTTGCCATGAAAGACCTGCATATTGATCAGTACTTAGAGGCTTCGGCCGATTTTGCCAAGCCCATCCTCCGCCATCTGAGGGCGCTTGTTCACCAGGCATGCCCCGGTGCGGTCGAAAAATTGAAATGGGGGTTTCCCCAATTTGATTACAAAGGAGTATATACCAGTATGGCTGCATTTAAGGAGCACTGCGCCTTTAATTTCTGGAAGGCTGAACTTCTCGACGACCCCAAAGGACTTTTCGGGGAAAAAGAGGCAAAGTCGATGGGCAATTTCGGAAGGATCAGGTCGCTTGCCGATCTGCCTCCCGATGATATACTCCTGGATTATCTTGCCAGGGCCAGGCAACTCAACGACGAAGGGGTGAAGAGAATCACAAAACAACCCACGGAGGAAGAGAAAAAGGAGTTGGCTGTCCCCGGCGACCTGCGTTCGGCACTTCAATCGAATACTGTTGCTTCGGAGGTTTTTGAAAAATTCTCCTATTCCTGCCGTAAGGATTACGTGGTGTGGATTACCGAGGCAAAAACAGCCGCCACCCGCGAAAAAAGAATCGCAACCGCCGTTGAATGGATTTCAGAGGGGAAGAACAGGAACTGGAAATATAAATAGAAGAATGCAGGAATAAGGGAATGCAGGAATGCAGGAAAAGTGATATTCCGGGGAGAAGTTATTAACAGCATGATGACCTTTTATGATTCCGGCGGATTAACCGGAAAAAGTCATGAAAGAAAATATCATCCAGTTAAAAAGCTTTGAACTGGCAAAGGAGATTGTTTTTCTGCATCAAATTCAAACAAGGGAAAAACATGAATATATGCTTTCCAGGCAATTGTTGCGATCGGGGACATCGGTCGGCGCCAATATTTCGGAAGGAACGGCAGGGCAATCCATGAAAGAGGAGTCTGTAACCGCCTGTCAATTGCCTATAAAGAATCCCGTGAAACAGAATTCTGGTTAAAATTGCTTTGCGCGACAGGATACCTTTCAGTGGAAAAACCATATCCCGGCATGAAAAAATGTGATGAAGTCATCAGGATTTTGCATGCAATTCTGAAAACAACCAGCCAGCCAGCTTCTACTTGATCCAAACTTCCCCTACATTTGTATTCCTGCATTCCTGCATTCCCTTATTCAGATATTCCTGATATTAACCTGTATGATTTACCTTGAAAATACACTGATCTCGGATGAAATAAAGGAGGTCTTCTTTTGCTGCGACATGGCAAACTGCAAAGGGGCCTGCTGCGTGGAGGGTGATGCCGGCGCCCCGCTTGATGAGGAGGAGATTTCGCTTCTTGAAGATTATATTGATGAGATAAAACCCTTCATGGTCCCGGAGGGCATCGAAGAGGTGGAATTGCTCGGGGTATTCGACTATGATGCAGAGGGAAAATACGTCACCCCGCTGATCCACGGGAAGGAATGTGCGTTTGTCTATTTCGCCCAGGGAATCGCCCGGTGCGCAATTGAAAAAGCCTTTGAAGAAAAGAAGATTCCCTTTGCAAAACCCATCTCCTGCAACCTCTACCCCATCCGGATTAAAGCATCGCCTGAAAACGACCTGCTGAATTACCATAAATGGCCCATCTGCCAGAAGGCCCTGGTAAAAGGACACAATGAAAAAATACCCCTTTACCAGTTCCTGGAAGGGGCATTGATCCGGAAATACGGACGAAACTGGTACAACAAACTCGTTAAGTTACTGCGTTAGCTCCGCCGCTCAGCGCCAGCGCCGCACGTTTGGCAGTTGCCATGGTCGAAAATTCCTTGTCCATCATAAACAGCCCGCCCCGGTCGTCACCGGCCAGCCTGATCTGGTCGAGGATGCTCCTGACAGTACTTTCCTCCTCGATCTGCTCGGTGATATACCACTGGAGATAGTTGGCCGTGGTGTAATCCTTCTCCTTCGTGCAAATGGCATAAAGATCGTTGATCGACGCAGAGATATATTCCTCGTGCTTCAGCACTTCATGGAAAACATCCGGCAAGGATTTAAAATCTGAACCCGGGGCATCCAGTGAAGGAATGACGGCTGTTCCTCCGCGGTCGTTCAGGTAATGGACCAGCTTGAGCATATGGATCCGTTCCTCTTCGGTCTGAACATACAGCCAGTTGGCGGCACCGGGATAACCGTTCCGTTCGGCCCAGGAGGCCATGGAAAGATAGATCCGCGACGAATGTTCCTCGCGCTTAATCTGTTCGTTTATCGCTTTTTCTACGTTTTTCGTTATCATGGTCGATGTAATTACAGGATACAAAACTAAACATTATTTGAACCGGCCGGGCATCTTCCGCACATATTGCAGGGGGGATAAAAGTTTCTGCGCTGGTTGTTGCCGGATCTTATTCAGAAATTCCGATCCTCACCTTTTTATTCTTGATCTTTTCATCCCGGATCAGGCCGGCGACTTTTTCAATTTTGCTGCTGCTTATTGCTGCATACGACGAATGATCGAGCACTTCGACCAGGCCGAGTTCCTCCTTCGCCAGCCCGCCCTTCTGTAAAAGCATGCCCACAATATCCATCTTGTTGATCTTTTCCTTTTTCCCCGCCGCGATGAAGAGCGTGCTCCAGGGTGCCCTGCCGGGAAGCCTGGTCTTTTCGGGCAGGGATTCGGCTTCGGGCTGATCCTTGATGAACGGGGGAAGGTGGTCGGCGGCTGAAAGCAGCAGGTAGGAGGTTCCCGAGGCGTTCATTCTTGCGGTCCGGCCGTTCCTGTGGGTAAATATGTCATGGGTCTGGGGCAGCTGGTAATGGATCACCGCTTCAATTTCGGGGATGTCGAGCCCGCGCGAGGCCAGGTCGGTGGTGACCAGCAGGCGGTGGCTGCCATTCCTGAACTTTATCAGCGACCGTTCCCTGTCTTCCTGTTCCATTCCCCCGTGAAAAACGCCATGCGCAAGTCCTTTTTCCTGCAAAAGCAGGCTCACCCGTTCAACAGCTTCCCGGTGGTTGCAGAAGACCAGTGCGGGTTTGTTCTGCAGTTTGCACACCAGGCCGAACAGGAGGTGCAATTTGTCGGCCCCCTCCGCCCTCAGGTATTTCAGCGTGATTCCCGACGCAACCGGCGAGCGGCTGCTTAGAAAATCAAGTTCCACCGGGTTCCTGATCCCGGTAAAGACAGGGATCTCCTCCATGTTCGTAGCCGAGGTCAGGATGCGCTTTTTAACCTTTTCGAGCCTGGAGATGACAAATGACATCTCCTCCCTGAACCCGAATTCGAGGGCCTTGTCAAATTCATCCAGCACAAGGGTATGAATGCCTCCCGCATCCATGGTTTCATGACGGATATGGTAGGCGATCCTGCCGGGTGTGCCCACAACCACGGCAGGAGGATCGGACAAATTGTTCTTTTCCGTTTTCGAATCATGCCCACCATAAAAACAATTGATCTTAAAACCGGTATTCATCTGTTTGAACACCTGTTCGATCTGCAGGGCCAGTTCGCGCGATGGCACCACGATCATTGCCTGCACGCCTGCGACGCCGGCTTTCAGGCTTTTCAGCACCGGCAACAGGAAGGCAAGGGTTTTTCCCGACCCGGTGGGAGAAAGCAGCACGATGTCGGAGGCGCTTTTTGCCGCTTCAATGGCGGCTTGTTGCATGCTGTTCAGCGATGCAATGTTTAAATTTTTAAGTGTTTTCTGAATCATCCGTGTTTTCTGAACTATTTAAATGCCAGATTATTCCGCCGGTTAATAATCCCTGATGCAGCGAACCGAAAAACCCGATTCCATCTTCCGGGGGGTCCGGTAAATCCCCGCATCTTCGCCGTTCATCGACCAGGTCCAGGCATTGTGGACAAGATAGCCGGTAGAGCTCCACCAGTAACCCCGCTGACGCACTTCGCTGAACATGCCGGTCGTATCAATATTCCCGCCCGGTCGCGCGGTAAATCCGTACAGGTTCAGGGCCCCGGTGTTGGTCTGCCAGTGTGCGGTACCTGTTTCCTTCAGCATGCCACCGGCCATGGACCTCCCTTTCAGGGAGTCGGTAAGTGCCTGCCACTCATAATCGTACGGCACATGCCACGAAATCGGGCACAGGTTTCCGCTGGCAGCGGCATACCCGTTGTAAAGCCTTCCATACACCCGCACATTGACGGTATCGTTCCCGTAGTTGCACCAGGCCCCTTTTTTAAATTTTCCCCAGCTCCCCGTATCCTTCACATGCGCGATCGTATCGCCGTTGCGATAGCGGGTGGTTTTCAGGTTCTCCGACATCCAGGTCTGCCCCTTGATGTGAACCAGGTGATAAATATTCCCGTCGATATCATTCACGGTATCATCGGAAGGATAATAAAAATAGTAGGTGTTGTCCTTTTTAATACAACCAGACAGCAGCACGAACAATGCCACCAGTAAAACTGACGGTTGGTACCAATTTCCGGTCTTCTTTTTCACAATTGTTGGAATGACGGGGAAAGATGCGTCCGTTAGCCTTTCAGTGCCTCTGCCCCGGAAACAATTTCGAGGATTGCATTTGTGATGGAGTTCTGACGAGCTTTGTTGTATGAGATGTTCAATTCGCGCAGCAGGTCCTTGGCATTTTCGGTAGCTTTTTGCATCGCCGTCATGCGGGCACCGTGTTCTGAGGCGTTCGAATCAAGGATCGCCTTAAAAAGCTGTATTCTTAGTGATTTCGGAATCAACTCCCGCACGATGGTCTCCCGGTCGGGTTCAAAAATGTAATCCGCCTCCGCTTTGGCAACGGGCGGGGCAGCAGCCGTCCCGGCAGGTAAAACAGGTTCCCCGGGGGGAACGATGGGCAGGTATTGTTCGACGATGAGCCGCTGAACAGCTGCATTTTTGAACTGGTTATAGATCAGGTCGATCCGGTCATATTCCTTTGCTGCGAAGGCCTTCATCAGTTTTTCGGCCAGTGGGGAGGTGTTGTCGAAGGTAAGCCGGTCGAACAGGTCGTCGTGCGACTCCACCACGTTGAATCTCCTTTTCCGGAAAAACTCCGAAGCCTTGCGGCCGATGGTGATGAGGCCGACATTTCCCTGGCTGAACTGCCGCTCGTAGGTGGTTGCCGTCAGGTTCAGGGCCATCTTGATAACGTTTGAATTGAAGGCGCCGCAGAGCCCGCGGTTGGAAGCTACCACCACGAGCAGGATCTTTTCAGGTTTACGTTCCTGTGAAAAAGGATTGTCGCCCGAATTGTCGACGCTGGCGCTCAGGTTTTGCAATATTTCCCTCAACTTAGCAGCATAGGGCCGTAATTTGATGATGGCCGTCTGCGCTTTGCGCAATTTTGAGGCCGCCACCATTTTCATGGCATTGGTGATCTGCTGGGTCGATTTAACCGATGCAATCCGAATACGTACTTCCTTCAGTCCGGCCATCTCAGTATATTATTTCTTTTCCTCGTACTTTTTGGAAAGGTCCCTGGCAACCTGTTCCATGATCTTCAGATCCTCGTCCAGCAGTTTGCCGGCTTTGAGGTTGTCGAGAACGGCCTGGTGGTTGACCTCCATGAAGTTCAGGTATTCATCTTCGAAATTGATCACGCTTCGTGCCGGGATGTTTCGGAGCAGGCCGCGGGTTCCGCAGAAGATGATGGCGATTTGTTTTTCGACCGCCATGGGTGAATACTGCGGTTGCTTGAGAATCTCCACGTTACGGGCGCCTTTGTCGAGAACCGCTTTGGTGGCGGCGTCGAGGTCGGAGCCGAATTTGGAGAACGCTTCCAGCTCGCGGTATTCAGCCTGGTCGAGTTTGAGCGTGCCGGCGATCTTTTTCATCGATTTGATCTGGGCATTTCCGCCCACGCGCGACACCGAGATTCCCACGTTGATGGCGGGGCGGATACCTGCGTTGAACAAACTGGTTTCAAGGAAGATCTGGCCGTCGGTAATGGAGATCACGTTGGTCGGGATGTAGGCCGAAACGTCGCCGGCCTGTGTTTCGATGATGGGCAGCGCAGTAAGCGAGCCTCCTCCTTTAACCATGCCTTTCAGGATTTCGGGAAGATCGTTCATCTGGCGTGCAATGTCGTCGGAAGAGATCACCCTGGCGGCCCGTTCAAGCAGGCGGGAGTGAAGATAAAACACATCTCCCGGGTAAGCTTCGCGTCCGGGGGGGCGACGGAGCAGCAGGGAAACTTCACGGTAGGCAACCGCCTGCTTTGAAAGATCGTCGTAGATCACCAGCGCCGGGCGGCCCGTATCGCGGAAAAATTCGCCGATGGCTGCCCCTGCAAATGGAGCATAGAATTGCATGGCGGCAGGGTCGGATGCCGTTGAGGAGACGACCACGGTATAAGCCATGGCGCCCTTTTCCTCGAGTGTTTTGACGATATTGGCAACCGTTGAACCCTTCTGGCCGACGGCTACGTAAATGCAATAAACGGTTTCGCCTTTTGCATGAAATTCCTTCTGGTTGATGATCGTGTCGATGGCAATGGCCGTTTTCCCGGTCTGCCGGTCGCCGATGATCAACTCACGCTGGCCGCGGCCGATCGGGATCATGGCGTCGATCGGTTTGATCCCCGTCTGGAGGGGCTGGTTCACCGGTTGGCGGAAAATAACCCCGGGGGCCTTGCGTTCCAGCGGCATTTCGTAACGAATTCCATCGATCTTTCCTTTGCCGTCGATGGGTTCGCCAAGCGTATTCACAACACGGCCAAGCAATCCTTCACCCACCTCGATGGATGCGATGCGCCGGGTACGCTTGACAATGTCGCCCTCCTTGATTTCATTGGATTCACCAAGTAAAACGGCACCGACATTATCCGCCTCAAGGTTGAGCACGATGGCCTTCACCCCGTTTTTTTCAAATTCGATCAGCTCGCCGCTTTCGACATTGTTCAAACCATAGATCCGGGCGATCCCGTCACCTACCGTAAGCACCGTGCCTACCTCTTCAAGCTCCTTTTCGTTCTGGTAACCGGCAAGTTCCCTGCGTAATATCGCGGTAACTTCTGCGGGTTTAATCTCAGCCATATTTTGTATGTTTAATAGTGAAATACCGGAATGGTGAAGAAAAGATCACCTTACCGCTATTGCAATTTCTTTTTATACAGGTTCACTTTTGATATCGCATTGCGCATCTCTTCTATTTCCCTGCGGATGCTGGCATCGTATTGTTTATCGTTCCAGGAAAGGATAAAACCGCCGATGAGCGATTCGTCGATTTCAGTCTTCAGCGAAATGTCCGCTTTGGTATAATTCTTCATCAGATCGGTCACCTGCTGCGTGGTCACCGCATCGGGTTTTACCGGCGATTTGAAATGAACGATCAGGATGTTATTGTATTCATTGTACAGGCCGACCATTTTCAGGGCGATCAGCGGAATGAGCATCTCGCGGTTTTTGCGGACCATGATGTCCAGGTAGGTCATGGTGACGGGATGCACGTTCTTTTCGAAAATTTCCCGCAGGATGACCTGCTTCTTCCCGGTATTGACGATCGGGCTGTCGAGCAGCATCCGAAGGTCCCTGCTCTCATCACAGGTTTTAGAGATCAGCAGGCTGTCCTGGCAAATCTCTTCCATGGCCTTTTTCTCCAGGGCAAGATCAAAAAGTGCTGAGGCGTACCGTTCCGCTACCAATGAAACATTCATTCCTGTCAGTTGAATTTAACTTCTTTCAATAATTCCTGGATATACTCTTCCTGCATTTTCGGATCGGAGAGTTCCCGTTTCAGGATAAACCTGGCAAGGGTAAGCGAATTTTCGGCGATCTGGTTTTTAAGTTCCGTCATGGCCGCCATTTTTTCGTTGTTGATGCTTTCCTTGGCTCCCTCAACGATGCGCAACGCCTCTTCATTTGCCTTGACACGGGCATCCTCGATCAGTTTTTCCTTGATTTTGCGGGCTTCATTCAGCAGGGCATCGCGTTCATTCTTCGCCTCCTGGAGCAACTGTTCGTTGTTGAACTGGAGCTGTTTCATCTCTTCCCGCGCCTTGTTGGCCGAATTCAGCGCCTCATGGATGGAGGTTTCGCGCTCCTTCAGCATCTGCAGGATGGGTTTCCATGCAAATTTACCAAGGATATAGACCAGCAGCAAAAATGCCAGGGTCATCCAGAAGATCAAACCCAGTCCCGGGGTGATTAATTCCATATCGGTTTCCTTTTGATGTTCATGATTGAAAAAGTTCCTTACAGTCCAACCAACCGTTAAACCGTAAGGAACCTGCCGTAACTGCTAGATGAAAAGGATCAGCAGACAAACGACGATGGCAAAGAATGCAACACCTTCAACGAGGGCGGCGGCGATGATCATGTTTGAACGGATATCACCGATTGCTTCAGGCTGACGGGCAATGGATTCGAGGGCGCTCTTGCCGATGTTCCCGATACCGATACCGGCACCGATCACGGCGATCCCTGCTCCCAAACCTGCTCCCATCTTTGCAATGGCTGATAAATTACCGGCCACCTGCAGTAAAATTGCTAATAAATGCATAATCTAAGGGTATTAAGGTTACTACTAAAACAATTCAATTTACGATTTACGATTTTAGATTTACGATTTCAGGATTGCCAGGGTGATCCCGACTGTTTTTTTTAATTATCAATTATGAATAAATTAACTTCAAGTTTCTCTGGACATTTTACCAAATTTGTATGTCGTAAATCCAAAATCGTAAATTTTTAATGGTGTTCCGGCTCCACGGTCGCCAGTCCGAAATAGAGGGCCGACAAAAGTGTAAACACATAGGCCTGGATAAAGGCAACCAGCAATTCAAGCAGATTCATAAATACCATAAAAGCCACGGAGACCACCGAAACCCCGAGTCCCAGCGCGGCGCTGATGGCGCCGAAAATAAAAATAAGGCTTACGAAACCAAGTGCGATGATATGCCCTGCGGTGATGTTGGCAAAGAGACGGATCATCAGGACAAAGGGTTTGGTGATGATCCCGATGATCTCAACGACCGGCATCAGGGGAATGGGAAGTTTCAGCCACCAGGGCACCCCGGGGGTGTTGATAATGTCGACCCAGTAATGTTTGTTACCGTTGATGGTGGTGAGAATGAAGGTGAAAACCGCCATGACCAGGGTGACCGCGATATTCCCGGTTACATTGGCACCCCCCGGAAAAAAGGGGATCAGACCGAAAAGGTTGTTGAAAAAGATAAAAAAGAACACCGTAAGCAGGAAGGGCATGAACTTCTCATATTTTTTCTCCCCGATGGAGCTTTTGGCAATGTCATCGCGGATAAAGATGATCAGCGGTTCCATCAGCGACTGCAGTCCGCTGGGAGCCTTATCCACATTACGCCTGTAAGCATTGGCAACCGAAAGAAAGATCAGGATCAGCAACAGGGAGCTCAGGAGAACCGCAAAGGCAACCTTGGTGATCGAAAAGTCATAAACCGCCGGACCCGCTATTTTGTTATTGTTCTCAAGCCTGGTGATCTTTCCCTTGCCAGGCCCTTCGGTTCCTATCTTAAAGCCATGGTAGCTGTGGTTCTCATTGTGGAACCTCGAGGAGCTGAAGAAAAAAAGTTTGCCGTCGTACAGGAGGATGACGGGCAGCGGAACGGTGAGGTGGAGGTTTCCGATCTCGGCTACATGCCATTCATGGTTGTCGACCACATGTTCCATGATCATTTCACCGGCATTAAATTTCCCGGTCTCCCCGGTTTCGGTTTTTGCCGGGTGGCCGGTAACGCTGTCGGTGGCAGGGACGAGCACGGCATGATCCTGTGCGGTGGCATGAACC
>CAIMWF010000061.1 GCA_903845055.1 uncultured Bacteroidales bacterium
CTGACACAGTGGGGAGTGTTGAAAAGAACAGGGAATGTGGCCTTCAGCGCTTTAAATGACCGGCCTGCATGAAAAACAATTAAGCACCAAAAATCAATTCAGAACCATGAAAAAGTTGATTGTAATGATCCTTGGATTCATCCCGCTGATCTGTTATGCGCAGGTCGGGCCTGCTTTTCCGGTTGATGGAGGCATTTGGAATCTGGTAGGGCAAAATCCCCTGCACGACGGACCATCCGCTTATTCATCCATTGCTTTCAGCAGGTCGGGGCAACCTTATATTGCCTTCAGCGATTCCCTCAACGGCTGGAAAGCCTCCGTACTTAAATTCAATGGTACCAGCTGGGTACTTGTAGGTAACGCCGGGTTTACAGCAGGCGAAGCGGATAATCTGAACATCAGGCTCGACGCTTCCGACCAGCCATGTGTCACCTTTATTGATTCCGGGCATGGAAACGGGATCAGCGCCATGAGGTTTAATGGCAGCGGCTGGGTTTATTTAGGTGCCCCGGGATTCTCGGGGACGGATGCTGATTATCCCAGCATGGCCTTTAACCCGGCAGGAAAGCTCTTCGTGGCCTATACCGATTACGGGAATGACGGTGCCGTGACCATGATGGGTTTCGATGGTAACGCGTGGAACCCATTGGGTAGTCCTGGTTTTTCTCTCGGACTAGCTGAAAGCGTGAGCCTTGCCTTCTCCCCATTGGGGCAGCCCTACGTCGCTTACCGGGATTCGGTCAGTTCCTGGAAGGCAACCGTCATGACCTGGGATGGGACCGACTGGGTGGAGGTGGGCAACCCGGGATTCTCGGAAGGAGAGGTGGATTTTACCAGCATGGCGGTAAGTTCAGCAGGCCAGCCTTACGTTGTTTTTGAGGATTATGCGAATCAAGGCAAAGCATCCGTCATGAAATTCGACAACCCGGGATGGAGTTATGCGGGCGTCCCTGGTTTTTCGTCCGACACCGTGAATTACTGCAGTATCGTGTTCAGCAGGGAGGGGCAGCCTGCCGTGGCGTATGAGGATTATGGTCATGATGGTGCAGCAACGGTGAGGCTTTTCGACGGGACCTCCTGGGTTGTGGTCGGTACTGAAGGCTTCAGCACGCCCGGTGCAGAAGACCTGCAGATGGGGGTTGACCCGGCCGGAACAGTTTATGTTGTCTGGGACGATGCCGGGGCCCGTGTGATGCACTATTCATGGAACCTGGGCACCGGCGACATTCCCGGAAGTGAGTTGATGGTCTTTCCAAATCCTTTTAATTTAACGCTGAAGGTAAAAAGGGGGAACCTGCCGGCAGGCATTTGCCATGTTTTGCTTTATGATGCAGGTGGCAGGCCACGGATATCAATGACCACACAGGAACAGGAATTCAGCATGGATTGTCCGGACCTGGCCCCCGGTGTTTACATCCTTGAACTTAAAGCCGGCAATTCAGTTGCAAGGAAACAGGTAATGAAGTTCTGATCCTTTGCCTGTTCATCAAGGAGTAATTGTTTGCCGCTGTTCCGGGTTTTTCTTTTTACAACAGCTCATCCTCCGTGTCAAATGTCACGATGGCCCAGAAGATCCACATGGCAAAGGTCATCAGTATAGCGACTGCCGGCGACCAGAATGCAATGATGGTTGCCATTCCGTATACCAGTACGCCCAGGGCCTGGCCCCACATCATCTTCCTGAACCAGGGCAGGCTCCGTTCGGTGGAAACCAGCAATTTCGGATTGCTCACAATCCCGGCATTCAGCAGCAACATGCTTAATACGATCAGCCCGGTATATCCCGCATAAAAAGCAACAGCGGTATTAACCGCAGGGGTCCCGATAAAGGCGCCTACAGTTTTCGTGGGAAAGGGGAACAAAGCCACCAGGAGCAACACCATCCCGTTTAACAGGAGCACCGGCTGGCTGGCTGCCCGAACCTGGTTTATGATTCTATGATGGCCGATCCAGATCAGCAGAACAGTGGCAAAGGAGTTGAAATAGGTAAAATATTCAGGCCATTTTTCAAGGATCTTTTGCCAGAGACCCTGGTTGGTCGCCCCGCCATAGGCCGAAATGCCGATCTCTATCGCCAGCAGCGTAATGGCGACACTGAATATCCCGTCGCTGAATGCTTCCAGGCGCGCTGTTTTCTTTTCATTCATTCCCGCCGTCATGATGAAACAAATAATTAATTTTCAGCAAATATATTCTATAATGCGTTGATTCCCGCCAGTGCATCATTGGGCACCTGCACTTTTTCCGGTTATTGCCCTTGCCGGCATCAGCTGAAAATGGAGGTGAAGCCCAGCTCTTTCGGCGCAACCGACATGACCGGGATATGCGACAGCCGCACGAACTCCTGGGCGCGCGATCCCACGAAAAACTGGATCACGCCTGCCTCCTGCTGGGTCATGATCATGACCAGGTCAATGTCGCCCTGTTGTTCGGCATAGTTTAGCAGGGTTGGGATGAGGGCCTTTTCATTTTCAACCTCCTCCACGAACTCGGCTGTACACCGGATTCCCTCCTCCTCGATGAATTCTTTTACCTGTCCGGCGAGGAAACGGAGCCTGTTGTGACCCGCAGGGTCACTTTTACTCCAGATCCCCGAAACCACCCTGATCCCCGCACCGTATACTTTGGCAATCCTGATGGCCCAGGTAACCTTCTGCCTGCTTTCGACGGTAAGGTCGAGGGGTAGCAGGATGTTCCTGCAGCCATCGTAATGATGCCTCGCATTGATGGTGATGACGGGGCATCTGGTCGAACGCAGCACCCTGGAACTGTTGGCCCCCAGCACCCCGGCGGCATTGCCCGGAAGTTCGGGCTGGCTGTGCGTGCCCATGATGATGAACTGGGCCCCGATCTTATCGGCCGTTTCCAGGATCTTCGAATACACCGTGCCTGTTTCCAGGATGGATGAAACCGTCAGCCCGGTTTCTGCCTGCACACTGGCGGAGAGTTCGGCAAGCCGCTCCTCCAGCTTATTCAGGATTTCTTCGTCATACGAGGCACCGAACAGCGACCGCAGGCCGGCCGGCGGATCATACACATAGAGCAGCACGATCCCTGCAGGGAGCAGGCGCGCCAGGTTGTAAGACTGTTCCAGGGCGATGAGCGACTGGGGCTCAAAATCGACAGGTACAAGGATCTGCATCATGATCAATGGAATTAGGGTATTGTTACCGCGCAAAGATAATTATTCAGGACATCATAAACCAGTATGGTGCAATATGTGCTGATATTATCAACTTTCGCCAGGGACCGAACATTGCAGGGTTCTTGGAACAATCGAATATTGATCAACGATTTTTGAAGTCTGAAGTTTTGCCTGCGGCAATGGGGAAAAGGCAATAGGCAATAGTTGCATGAAGTAGACCAACAATCAAAGATACCGGGATATTGCACTACCTTTGACCGGTAAATCCCAAAACAGGTTGCCCATGAATTCCCCTGATCTCCTCAACCTCATTCACCATCGCCAGAGCCAGCGGTCGTACACGGACCAACCCGTTGAAAAGGACAAGCTCGAACGCTGCATTGAAGCAGCCCGGCTGGCACCCTCAGCATGCAATGCACAGCCCTGGAAGTTCATCATCATCGACGACCCTGAATTGAAGAATGCCGTGGCTGACCTTGCGACCGAAAAGTTCACCGGGATGAACCATTTCACCCGCCAGGCTCCGGTCCATGTTGCCGTGGTGCGCGAATCCGCCAATTTTTCATCCGCCTTCGGGCAGGTTGTTAAGGACAAAGAATACCCGCTGATCGATATCGGGATCGCTGTGGCCCATTTCTGCCTCCAGGCAACCGCCGAAGGACTCTCCACCTGTATCCTGGGGTGGTTCAACGAAAAAAAGGTCAAGAGTCTGCTCCACGTTCCGGCGAACAAAAGGCTCGAACTCCTGGTCCTGGTCGGGTACGCGCCGGACGGGAAAATACGGGATAAGAAAAGGAAGGCAACGGCTGCAATGCTCAGCTATAACCGGTATTGATCTGAATTTAGGATTATTTTGAACAATCGAATATTGATCAACGAAATTTGAAGTTCGAAGTTTTTGCCAGTGGCAAGGAAAAGAGGCAGCCGGTATCCTACAGGCCGATCTCCCCGGCAATGGGGAGCATCGACCGGATGGCGATTTCGGCAAACGGGTCGATGGCGATGCCGGTCTTTTCACATTCAAGGATGTTTTCCCGCTTCACCGTAGCGGCAAAAGCCTTTTCCTTCATCCGTTTGACCACCGACTTTGTCTTAACCGACGACAGTTTCCGGTCGGGATAAACATAGGTGGTGGCAAAAATCAGCCCGGTGATGGTCTCCCCGGCGGCAAGGGCATGCTGGAACAGGGTGGTCCGCTCTTTTCCCGATGAACACTCGTTGTGCATCCTGATGGCGTCGAGTACCTCTTCGTCCACATCATAATCCTTCAGCAGCACCTCCGTTTGGGTGCCATGAATGGTGGGTTCTGCATTCGTGACTTCCACGTCAAGGTCATGGAGAAGTCCTGCAAGTCCCCATTTTTCTTCATCCTGCCCCAGTTCCAGTGCCAGTCCGCGCATCACCGCCTCCGATGCCAGGCAGTGAAAGATCATCTTTTCGTTTTTGACATGCCGGTGAAGCAGTTCCAGGGCATGTTCACGGGTTATCTTGGTTTTCATACCAGTTGCATCAAATATGGGTTGTCATTTCACGGTTTGCGGGCCCTGCGGCAGCCCGTATTTGTCCAGCAGGTAAACCATCGCGGAAATGGCGAAGGTTCCCAGCTGGAGTTCCCTCACGTTCACATTGGCAAAGACATCGTTTGCCGAGTGGTGGAAGTCAAAATAGCGCTGTGAATCGGGGAGGAGGGCAAGCAGCGGCACTCCCAGCGGCTTCAGCTCGCGGATGTCGACGCCGCTGCCCCCTTTTTCAAAGAAAAACAACCCGTAAGGCTCCAGAAAGTACCTCCATGCTGCTATCTGTGCTACCTGTTCCGCCGTAGCATCGATCGAAAACCCGAACGGGGTGAACCCTCCGCGGTCGGCCTCGATCGCTGCCACATGGTGACTCCCGGCGGGCAACTGTTTTCCTTTACCAGTTGCCAGCCAGCTTTTGTATTTCTCCTCCTGCGCCTTTGCAAATTCGCCGTACTGCTTCGCCCCGCGCTGCGCCATCTCCTCATCCATGAAAAGCACAACCCGGATGGTGCAGGCCGGTTTCAGGCGCAGGGTCCTGAAGATCCGCAGCACATCCAGCGATTGTACCACGCCGGCGCCATCGTCGTGCGCCCCCTGCCCGGTTTCCCAGGAGTCGATATGGCCCCCGAAGGCGATGACCTGTTCAGGGCGGACCGTGCCGCGAATTTCACCAATCACATTATAAGAAGTCGTTTCGGGATATTCGGTACAGGCAAGTTTCATGGACACCTCCAGCGCAGGTTGCCTCTTCAGCAGCCTGCTGAGTTTCTCCGCGTCATTCGTACTGACGGCCATGGCGGGGATCTTCTTCACCGTGTCGGCATAGTATATGACGCCGGTATGGGGAAAATCGTCATAGGCAATGGTGGCCGACCGTACGATCACGCCGACGGCGCCGTAAAATGCCGCGTAATCCACGCCCAGGACGCGGTAGCGGGCCAGTTCGCCGTAGGCGTCGAAGGTGTTGTAATGTGTCGGGTCGGGCGGGTGGTTGAAAAAGACGATCCTACCTTCAATATTCCCCCGGCCGATCCTCTTCAGCTCATCAAAATCCTTCACCTCCACCACCTTTGCCTTCAGCCCGGCCGTTTCCGTTGCGACCGATCCGCCCACGGCACAGGCATGGAGCCTGACCGCCATGGATGCGCCCTGCCCGGCAACCAGTTCTTCGGTATTTCCCCGTTCCCAGTGCCTTACCCTGCATTCCTGCAGCCAGGCGGTGTCGGTACCCATGGCCTCCAGTGTTGTTTTCAGCCATTGTACAGCCTGCTCCGCCTGTGGTGAACCACAAAGCCGGCCTCCTATCCGGGTGCACAGGTGCCGGAGGTTGTGGTAGGCGGTGGTGTCGGTTACAGTCTCCGTAAAGATCTTTCTTATAACAAGCGAATCCTCCTGCTGAGCCAGGGTAGTTGTGCCGGGGAAATGGAGGAACAGGATGATGAGGACAGCGAGTCGATGCATGGGTTTTTTCGGTAAAAATAACTTTTTTTTAGTCTGGTGCGTTTTTGATTTAATTTTGTAAAGTGCTAATTAAGTGTGGCCATAGGTCGATTTTTTGATATCAAAAGAAAACAGGATGAAAATATATATATTGACAGGATTTCTGATAATCCTTTTATTAAACGGCTTCACAGGAGCATGCCAGGTGTCAGTGAATGCACCCGCCTGGGTCCGGAAGCCGGTTTATGCCGACGTATCCCCCCCGCTCCGTGACATGACAGTGATACCGGTTCCTGACAATCCTTCGGGCCTGGTTGCAGAGGAAAAAGAGGTTTGGAATTTCACAAATTTTTATGATTTGATTCACCTGAATACGGACCGGAAACCGCTTGGTATCGATCCTGTCCTGCAAAACCAGTACGGTGATGTATCCACCCTTGCGCTGACCCCCATTCAAAATTTCGAAGCCATCAATAACATTTCCGGCGTCTATCCCCCGGATACGCAGGGGGATGTTTCTTCCGACTTTTATGTCCAGAATGTCAACCTGAGTTTTGCGATCTATTACAAAAACGGGACGCTTGCTTACGGGCCGGCGCTTCTTGCCTCGATCTGGGAAGGGATCCCAAATCCCTGGTATGCCACCAGCAACGGGGACCCGGTGGTGTTTTACGACCAGGCTGCCGACCGTTGGGTCATCACGCAATTCTCCCTGCCCAACAACACGCAGTATGCGATGCTGATCGCCGTGTCAAGGACCAACGACCCCACCGGCTCGTGGTACCGCTATGTTTACCAGTACGGAAACATGATGCCGGATTACCCGAAGTTCGGCGTCTGGCCCGACGGTTATTACATGTCGGCCAACCAGTTCCTCAGCGGAAGCACCTATAGCGGGACTTGTGCGACTGCCTTTGAAAGGAACAAGATGCTGACGGGCGACCCGACCGCACAGATGATCTATTTTAACGTGTCTTCCTCCGGCTATTTCCGGGCCATGCTGCCCTCCGACTGGGACGGAACCACCCCTCCGGTAGCCGGTGAACCCAATTATTTCGTATATTTTGATAACTGGACATCATCACCCAATTGCTACCTGAAGGTATGGCAGTTTCATGCAAACTGGGATGTGCCATCCAGCTCAACCTTCAGCGAAGTTTACAGCCTGCAGACGGCCCCGTTCACCGCTCCTGTGTGTAGTGCCTACCGGGGCCAGTGTATTCCCCAGCCCGGAACAACGGTAAAACTTGAATCGCTGTCCGACCGCCTGATGTACCGCCTGCAGTACCGGAATTTCGGGGACCACCGTTCGATGGTGACCAACCACACTGTCGATGTCGACGGAACGAATCATGCCGGCATCCGGTGGTATGAGCTGAGAAATACGGGAAGCGGCTGGACGATCTACCAGCAGGGGACCTATGCCCCGGATGCCAGCCACCGGTGGGTCGGGAGCATCGCCATGAACGGAAACGGGGATATGGCCCTCGGGTATTCGCTTTCGAACAGCACCACCATCTATCCCTCCATCCGGTATACGGGGAGATATGCCTCCGATCCGTTGGGGGTGATGACCATCGCGGAACAGGGCATCATCAACGGATCCGGGTACCAGTCCGGTTCCGCCGCCCGCTGGGGCGACTACAGCATGATGTCGGTTGATCCCACCGACGACCTTACCTTCTGGTTCACAACAGAATATATCCAAAATACAGGCGGGGCTCCCTGGCAGACCCGGGTGGCCTCCTTCCTTTTTTCCAATGTGGCGCCCGTTGCTAATTTTGTGTCAAACAACACCTTCCCGCTTCCCGGTACCACGGTTACATTGAGTGATATCTCCACCGGGGCTCCCACCACCTGGAACTGGACCTTTTCGCCAAACACCGTAACCTATATGGGCGGGACCAACAGTACGTCCAAAAACCCCCAGGTTCAGTTCAACGCCAACGGTGTTTATGCGGTAACCCTCCAGGCGACCAATGCATACGGATCAAATTCCAAAACAAGAACCGCATACGAACATGTGGGCACCCAGGGGCTCTGGACAGGTGCAAGTTCCACCGACTGGAGCAACAACCTGAACTGGAGCAATGCAACGGTTCCCGACAGCACGGTATCCGTAACCATCCCGGCTTCGGCAACAAACTGGCCGGTATATAACGGCAACCTTACCATCAGGACCCATTGCCTTAACCTTAACATGGCCGGGAGTTCCCAGCTGACGGTAAACGGCAACCTGACCATCAAACAGGGGAGTGCCGTTACGGTGGCAGGCAGCGGGCTGATCCGGGTATCCGGCGATTGGACCGATTACGGGGGCTTTTCGGCGGGAACGGGAACGGTTGAGTTTTTTGGAGCGGCGCCTGCAAAGATTACCGGCGGCATCAATAAAAACACGCTCCTGTCCAACTATGTCAGGAGCACCTTTACCAAGGGAATGACGGCTCTGACAGGGGCTTCGGCAGGCCCCACGGTCGCCGATGGCTCATTAACCGTTCCGGTCGGTTTTACCTTTAACTACCTTGGGATCGATTATACCACGACCCGGTTGAATGCAGACGGATGGCTGGCCCCGAATCTCACCGGCACCACCACCACCTATGACAACACCCAACTCTTCACCACCTCCGCTCCCAATACCACGCTGGCCCCATGGTGGGATCGCCTGAAGCCCGATGCCACAGGGATCATCTCCTATAAAACGGAAGGATCGGCCCCAAACCGTATTTTTACCGCCGAATGGAACAATGTACTGGTTTATTACACGACCGCCACTGCAAGATTCAATTTCCAGGTTAAACTGTATGAGACGACCAATGTGATCGAGTTCCAGTACGGAAACCTGGTGGCGGGAACCTATTCGGGATCGGAGAGCGCTTCGATAGGGATCGAGGATGAAACAGGCAGCATATACCATTTCATTGAAGCAACCACGGGATCGATGATCACGGGAAAATACAACCTGAAGCCATCAACCGGCTGGCCGGCCGTTAACTACCGGTTTACACCCCCGTATGCCAGGGAGACATTCAACAATTTGACAAACAGCAAAACCGGGGTGACGCTTACCATTCAACCCGATATTACCGTTTTGGGAAACCTGGTGATGACCCCGTAATAATCCTGTTGGAACCTTTACCACGATCTGCCATGTCTGACATAAGGCTGCGTTTCAGCCTGTCCGGAACCAGCGAACCTCAGATTGCATTATTTATCCTTTACACAACGCACGGAGAATCCCATCCATTGTGGGTGGGTATTGCGGAACACATCATCCAGGCTATAGATCATGTTCCGGTACCAGGCGAAAGACTCGCCGTATCCGCTGCTGCTCCACCAGAACCCGCTCCGGCCGGCTATAAAGAAACGGCCCCGGCTGCAACGCTCTCCGCCCGGGCGGGCGGAAAAGCCCAGCTGATCGGTGCTGCTGCCGCCGGCGCTCCAACCTGAAACCGCCTTCAGCCGTATCCCGGCATCCTGTCCCCGCCCCCCCTGCTTATCCCAGGCAGGGTCGCCCGGGCCAAACCGTGAATCGGTGGTGCCCTCGAGATTTTTCCACTCCTGGTCTGTGGGTACCCGCCAGCCATCAGGACAAAGCCTGCCCGTGTTTACCGCGTGCCAGTTATAGAGCGCCCCGTAGGTTTTCGCGTTGCCTTCATCATTCCGGTACCAGCAGTAAGCTCCGCTGGTTAAGGCTGTCCATGCTGCGCTGTCGGTAACATTGGGAATTTTTGTACTGTTGCTGTAGGTGGTGGTTCTCAGGTTTTCTGTTGTCCACCAATAGTTACCGATGACCACCGTTTGGTAAACATTTCCGTCAAGGTCGGCGACTGTTCCGCATTCCCGTGTTTGTGCATGGAGGGATGACCTCCCGGTGAAATCCATGGCAATGATTAACAACGTTTTCAGCAGGTTCATTTTCATGTTTCCTCCGGGAGATAAAATTAAACAAACCACGGTCCGGAACCAAACCGATCCGTTGAATTGCCAAAAATATCCGTCATCCGCCCGTCAAAACAGCCAAATGATACTGCCCGGGTTTAACCCTTTCCCCAGGGGGCACCCTGATATTCAATGATTAATGTGAATCAAGGGTTAAAAACCAAATAAATAAAAGCGGCAGCCAATTTGCCGAAAACATGAACAAGGAGGCCTTGGGCTGATCGCACTTTATTCGCTCTTTGAAAATCTGTTTTTTCAATCAACCAATTGAACCATCCTTCAATCGGTTGCCGAACTTTTGAAACTGCCTTTGAAAACAAATCATTAGCTGCTCTATCATGCTGTTTCTCCCATTCTGATTGACCTTTCACAGCTTTGACAGGAGTCATCATTACAGCATGCTGGGTAGCAAAAAGACGTTCAAAGAAATCATAGTCATGATAAATCTTATCGCCGAAAAATGTTCTGTTCTCAAGATGACTCCAGGCATTCCTGAATACATTCAAATCATTTTCAGAGGCTGCTGTAATTAACAATTGTTCGGGAAAGGGAAGTTGTTTTTCGCGACGGAATGCCAACGCATGAAGCTTCAATCCGTAATAGTATAAGGATTTCGTGGAACAATATCCTTTATCTGTGAGTTCTGTCGCAACTTTACCCGTTCGTTTGCCAGAGCATGTTATAACTGGTAAAGAATCTAACAAACTCTCCTGTGTTGAGCAATCTAAGGGTTGGTGGGTTTGAAGCAGTGAAGCCATCAAAAGGCGAAAAGCCTCCGAAAGCCTATTGATACGGTTGTTAAAAGCCGCATAGGATGGGAGTTTTGGAAACCAGGAACGCAAATATTGATCAGCAAAATTGTAGATCTGCTTGATCCTGGTACGTTGTTCCTGGCTAATGCAAAATAGATATACGGTCATTATTTCCTGATCTGAAAACGCTGGACAACTGTTGTTACTAAATCGTTCACAAGAAAATTTAAGTTCTTTTTCATATGCATCTGATACATAGAAGAAAATTTCAACTAATTTGGTACTCTTAACCTTAGAGATCATATCTTATGATGATTGGTGGTACAAAAATCTAAGATACTGATTTCTAGGGTTTTATTATATAACTATTTTCATATTTTGCTAACAATCAATTGTTTATAACTGTCACATTTAAAAGGGTTTCAACCCTTGATTCACATGATTAGTGTTTGGTGCAGGACCAGTCCTGCCCCGCAGTTGCTCCCGATTTTTTCAGCTGGCTGATGTAGGCATCCACACTGACAGGATCGCCGCAGTAATCTGCCGGTTTATACCCGCTTTTCTGTTCGATGCAGGTAGCACAAACACTTCCGGTGGTTCCGTTACTTGATTTTTTACATGCAAATAACGAGAGTGTCAAAAGCGATAAAATAAACAGTTGTTTCATGAGGTTGGAATTTTAGCGAATAAAAGTATAACAATACCACCAATTCACAATAAAAATATTTATGGATATCACTGAACACTGAAGCTCTCCGGACCATCGATCATTGAATTCTGGCTTGCGGGCGTACTTCAAAAATTGTTGATCGGGTGATCGATTGTTCAATATCTTTAACCCCCGGAAAGCATTCTTCCAAGTTGCCCAAGGGCGATCATGAGGGTTGACCGCGGGCATGCGATGTTCATGCGCATGAAGCCCTCTCCGCCCGGACCGAATTCTGTGCCCGGGTTGAAGCCCAGTCCTGCTTCATGGATCAGTTTACTGCGCAGTGCCTTGTCATCGAGACCGTAGGCCCTGAAATCAAGCCAGATCATATAGGTCCCTTCCGGCCGGAACATATGAAGGGCAGTGATGTTTTCCCTGATGAATGTTTCGGTAAATGAAATGTTCTCATACAGGTAATCGATAAGTTGCAGCCTCCAGGGTTCTCCCTGCTCGTAAGCGGCGGTGGATGCAACGCTGCCAAAGAGGTTCCCCATGCCCAGGTGCATTTTTTCGATCATTTGTGAAAAGGTCGCCCGCAGGGCGGGGTTCGTTATGATCACGGAGGAGCTGGAAAGCCCGGCCAGGTTGAATGTTTTGCTTGGCGCATGGGCCGTGAGGGTTATTCCGGACGCTTCCGGCGACAAATTGGCGAAAACCTGGTGCCTGAACCCCGGTATGACCAGGTCGGCGTGAATCTCATCGGAAAAGACCATTACATGGTTTTCCAGGCAGATCTGTGCGATCCTTTCAAGTTCCCCCCTGCTCCAGCAGCGTCCGACGGGGTTGTGCGGATTACACAGGATCAGCATTTTTGCATCTTTCGCCTGTTCTTCAAGCAGGGCGAAGTCGACCAGGTAGGTTATCTCCTCCCGGATCAGTTGGTTGTTCACCACGATCCTGCCGTGATCGGACACTGCGCGGGTGATCGGGGGATAAACCGGGGGCTGGACGATGATCTTGTCGCCTGGCTTCGTGAAGGCCATCACAGCAAAACTGAGTGCGGGAACCACCCCCGGGCTGAAGACGATCTCTTCCCTGCGGATGGTCCAGTTGTGATGCGACTGCATCCAAGCCACGACAGGCTGGTAATAATCCTTTTCCCTGAAGGTGTAGCCATACACCGGATGTTTTGCACGCCGGATGACCGCATCACGAATGAATGCAGGCGTTTCGAAGTCCATGTCGGCAACCCACATCGGGATTACATCGCTCTTGTCAAAAACGGCCTGCCGCAGGTCATATTTCACACTGGAGGTATGGGTTCGGTCGATTAAGCTGTCAAAATTATATTTCATCTCTTCTATTCAAAATAGGATTTCGTTGCACGGGAATGATGTCCGGCAACCGGCGGATCCATGGGTGAAAAATGGCGACCGCCGGCAGCACTGTCCGGGCAAAATAACGGATCATCCGGATACTTTCCGGACCCAGGCTGCAAGTTAATGATTTTGGAACTTCTAATTCCAACCGGGAACCTGGGGCATCGTCACCGGTACCCAGGGAGTGTCGTACTGGAATCTCCAGGTTTCGGTTCCGCCCTCATCGTAAACGATAACGAGGCAATGCAGCATTCCGTTTGGAGTTGTCTCGGTGGCAACCAGGTGCAGGAAACGGTGGTAGGGGACGGTATTCCCACCGCTGTTTTCAAAGAGACCCCAGTACCAGTCATAGGTCCCTGCAAAGGTCGAGGGATTCCAGTCGGTGAAAACCATGCACCATTCCCAATGGGAGATCTGGTTATAGCCCGAATTTTTCACATCCCAGATGCTGGAACCATTGTACATGGTTTTCCCGTTTTTGGTCTCCTTAATGTAACTGGTGGTGGTTTTGCTGTCATAGCTTCCATCCGCGCCGCTGTATGAGGTCTCCATGATATACAAGATCGTATCGCCGAGGTGCAGACGCTCCGAGTAATTATACAGCCCGCCGGTGATGGAACGGGTGTACCATCCGCCGGCGTCGGGTCCGCTCCATTCGTAACCTGCGGTGGAAGAAACTGATTTAAGATGCGAGGTGTCGCCCGTCGGGAAAAAGAAAACATGTCCCGAATCGGCGGCAACCATGATGGAGGAGGTCATAAAACGCTGCATCTGGGCGGAGACAATCGTGCCCCCTGCCGCCGCTGAATTCAGGGTCTGGCTACTCACAGCCGGTTGGGTCTGCGCATCCTTTTTTTTGCAGGAGAAAAGGATCAAAATAATAAGAGGAAAACAAATGATGCAAAAATGTCTGATTTTCATAATACCGGGGTTTTAGATCTGCTGTTACAAAAATAACAAAAGAATTTGTCCAAGTCAAGACCCTAACCCTGTTTTTTGATTTTCAGAAGAAGCGAAGCTGCCACGGATTCCATAGGTAACCCCCCGGGGGGGATGTGTGAATGTTACAACTTATACCCATAGTTGTGTAACAATTCCGTAAGCAGGGAGTTGCACCTTTGCAGCATCAGTTAACGGATTCCATAGGACAGCTTTTTATAAGAAAGAAAAAGATCATGAAAAAGACCCTCACCTTCACCCTGGCATTATTATTTGCCTGCGCTTCCTTGTCTGCACAAAAGCCGCATCATGAAAAGAATGAACACCGGGAGAGACAGAAAGAGAATAAAAGTCATCGCTATCATCACGATAACCGCAATACGAGGACCGTCTTCATAAGTCCCGCTGCACCAAGGCCGCCGGTGGTTGTCATCGGGTTCCCGGCGCCGCCACGACCGCCCTCATGGAATATGCAGTTACCATTTCCCCCGCCCCCGCCACGACCTCCAAGATAGAGGCAGGCAGGAAATATCGCTGAATATTGAAGGCGATTTTCATTCATAAACGACACCTGCTGATACCATGTCAGGCAATCATGGGAACCTCCATCAGCAATACTTCTGCATCCTGTGAATTTGCCATAATGGAAACCTGGTCGGTGTTCCACACTCCGAAACCGTCTCTTTCATCCAGCACGGTGTCGTCGATGGTCACACGGCCATTTAGGATGAATGCATAGACCCCGTTGCCGCCTTTTTTAAATTTGTAATCCGCACCAGCCCCTTTGTCAAACCGGCCAAGGTGGAACCAGGCATTCTGGTAGATCCAGACCCCTTCATCCTCCTGGTTCGGCGAAAGCACCTGCTGAAATTTATTGTGCCGGTCGGCGATTTCCAGGGTTAACTGGTCATAACGGGGAGTAACACCCTCCCTGTTGGTAAAGACCCATATCTGGAGGAATTTAACCTGCCGGTCGCTGTTTTTGTTGTATTCGCTGTGGGTGATCCCCGTCCCGGCACTCATGATCTGTATGTCGCCATGTTTGATGACCGAAACATTGCCCATGCTGTCCTTGTGTTCGAGATCCCCCTCCAGTGGTATGGAAATGATCTCCATGTTGTCGTGCGGATGTGTCCCGAATCCTTTCCCGGCTTCGACGGTATCGTCGTTCAGCACCCGCAATGCACCGAAATGCATGCGCCGGGGATTGTAATAGTTTGCAAAACTGAAGGTGTGCCTGCTGTGCAGCCAGCCGTGGTTTGCATCGCCACGCGAATCTGCTTTATGGAGAATGGAATTTTTCATGGTTTTTGAAAGGTTACCCGGGTTGTGAACAGATCCCGGTATATCTGCGATCATACTTTAATTGAACGTTTCCCGATGCTGCAAAGATACGGCAGCCATAAGGATGGGAAAATGGTGAAACAGCGGTTTCGATGGTAGAAATCAACGCTGCTGACGGGCTTCCTCCCTGCTTTGCCTTCCGCCAGGCATCAATACAGGTACCCGGAACCGCAGGAGTTTTCAATTTCGCCCCGTTTCCTGATCAGACCGACCCTGCCGCCGGCATCCAAAGAAACTTCGGCAGGATGGGTGAACCCGCAAAAATTATAGGGGGAAAGGGAGGCAGTATAGGCGCCAACATTACGGATCATGACTAGGTCGCCGGTTTCAACATCCGCAAATTCCGTTTCGTTTTGGATGATATCCAGCGGGGTGCATGATGCCCCGGTGAGAATGGCAGGAGAATATTGCCGGTACTCCTTTACGGTGTGGATGCACAGTTTTCGCGCAGGATCGAACAACTTTATCCCGAGATGGTTGATTCCCGTATCGAGCAGGATGTATTTTTTGCCTTTGGAATATTTAACGTCGAGCACAGAGCTAACCAGGGTAGCGGAGGTTGTGGTAAGGTACCTGCCGCTTTCAAAGAATTTGTACCGGACCGTCCCCAGGAATTCTCTCTTCATTTCGAACAGGCCGGCAAGCCCCGATTTCAGCTCTTCCATGTCAAGTTCACGGGGATCAGCCTGGTCGGACACCCCGAACCCGCCCCCGAAATCAAGGAAATCAAGATGGTCGAACTCATCTTTGTGTTTTTCCGCGAATTCAGCCAGGTACCTGGTATTCTGAATGATATTCCGCGCATCAAAATACTGTGACCCGGTGAACATGAAAAGACCGTTTATGCTGGCAAATTTTCGGTATTTCCTTATCAGGGGAATGACTTCATTTTCGTCAACGCCAAACTGGGATGAAAGACCTCCCATTTTCAGCATGGAGTCACCATTTGTAAAACCGGGGTTGATCCTGACGGAGATGTTAACCCGGTGACCGGAAGACTGTATGATGTTTTGCAAATCCCGTTCCGATTCAACGTTGAACGACAGGATACGGTTCGATATGGCCAGCGCAATCGCCTCTTTGCTTTTGATGGGGCCTCCCAGCGCCATGTTCCCGGGATCGATCCCCGATTTGAGCACATGCTGCAGTTCACCGGCCGATGCAACTTCAAAACCAAGGCCCGCCCGGTTAAAATGCTTCAGGACAAAGGGGTTGGGATTGGCCTTGACCGAATACAACAGGCGTGAGCCGGATGGCAGTGTATTTTGCAGCGTTGCCAGCCGTTTGTTCAGTTCATCACCAGAATATATGACCAGCGGTGTTGCATATTTTTTAACCAGTTCAGCAAGGTCGTTCACCGGTGCCGTGTATGGATGGTTCATATCCGTTTATTTTGCAGGGGAAGCATGGAAATGTTCGTTAAGCCGCTGGCGTTATACCCAGTTCAATAATGCTCCTTCCGGTTTTTGTCAGCAGGGTTTTTGTAATTTCAAACCCTGCGCCGAAAAACAGCTCCCTGTATTCATGGAATGTCCGTTCCTGTCCGCCGACGAGGATGAAAAAGTTCATGTCCATCCAGGGGGCGATGCTTTCGGCGTCCGCATCCTCACTCATCAGGTGTTCGATGACCAGCACCCGTTTTTCCCGGGCCCCCGGCGAACCGGTTATCGCCAGGTGCAAGGTATTCAGGATGAGCCTGACCTTTTCCACAGGCCAGTTGTGAAGGATGTTCTTCATGGTATACAGGTCGCCGGTCGCCGGAACCGACTCGAAAAAATTGCCGCCCGTCAGCGTGATCCTCTCCGACAGGGGGTCTTCCGGAAGGATGACGGATGCCAGGGTTTCTTCGAGATCAAACAGGGTGCCATGCATGCCCGGGTTTGATTCCATGACGGCCCTGAGGAAGGTGCCGTGTCCGCCGCCCACATCCACGACATGGTCAAAACGGCTGAAATCATAGTTTTTTGCAAGTGTTTCATTTTCCGTAACCGAGAGATTGGTCATCGCTTTCTGAAATACTTCAAGGTGGGCGGGTTTATCCTTCAGGAAATCGAGGGAGCCGCTTTTGTGCGTTTCCGAGAAACCCTCCCCGCTTCCTGCCCTCAGCACGCCGGTGATTTTGCCCCAGGGCTCGTACCTGTAAAATGCGCCGTTTAACAGGGCTGCATCACGCTGACTGCCTGGGTGGTTGCGAAGAAGGTATTTTCCGAAATCCGTCAGGGTGATATCCTTCGTGCCGGCATCGATCATGATAAACTTCAGTTGCGCGCAGCAGCGTAGAAACCTGAAGAGGATGGCAGGTTCTATGCCTGTCTTATTTGCCAGGTACCCGATGTTTTTCGTACCATCGACGAGGATCTCGGCAAGTTCCAACTCGGCAAAAGCACTGGTGATGCATGTTTGCCAGTTTCCGTAGATGAATCCCCGCATCCGGGCAATGGCTGTTTCATGAGTTTGTTCCATGTCCATTTGTTCGTCAGTTCATACAGGTTGTCAGAGGTTAAGCGTTGCCCGCCGGCATATTGATCGTATTGAACAACGCGGTCATTGCCCCGTCAATGTTTTGTCCTGCCGGGTAAGCAACGGCTGCCATTCCGCCCGGGATGGCAACCGCAAGGGCATTGAATGCCGTCAGGTGTTTAAACAGGCACCTTTGTACCGGGCGAAGTCCGATCCCAACGGTTTCGACACGGTCGGTTTCATAC
Source organism: uncultured Bacteroidales bacterium (assembly GCA_903845055.1). GTDB lineage: Bacteria > Bacteroidota > Bacteroidia > Bacteroidales > FEN-979 > CAIVAT01. The sequence continues at coordinate 17,813 of CAIMWF010000061.1, forward strand.
CAATCGGCCGGGACACGAAAACCCAGTCCCAGGGCTTTCCCCGCGGCCTCCTTTACGGTCCAGAGGAGATGGATCAGATCAAGGGGATCTTTTTCCCTGTTGCACAGTTCTTTTTCATGGGGGGTCAGCATGAAGGCGATTATTTCGCGGTTTTTTTCCGAAATGGATTCGACGTCGATCCCCATGCGAAAGGAGAGGGGAAAACACAACCCCGCATTCCAGCCTGCGTCGTGCGCGATGGAGACGCCATAAGGCCGCGGTGCATTGGCAAGAAGGGGCTCCCCGAGGCAGCCCGTTTCAATGTTCAGGCGAACCGGGGGAATATCCGGGAACACCATGTTAGCCGCCATTTTCCCTGCAATCCGGCCATGAAGGAACGAACGCCTTCGGATATCCGAGGCAAACCCGACCCCTCTTTCCAGTTCTTCGGGGTGTAGCATTCTCCCGGCTTTTTCCAGCAGCGCTTCCCCGCTGAGGACGCGAAAAAGGACAATGCCGGCTGCCAGGGGCTCATTGTCCGGGAAAAGGGAAAATGCCGATTGAAAAGTGTCCGTCAGGTTATCCGTCATATTTTTCATTTTCCGTTTCCGGTGAACACGAATCCACCCATTTCTCCAAGGCCAGCGCCAGGTTCCTGACACAGGGCTGCGTTATGATGGTAACATGGTTTCCGGGGATATTTTCGATGGTCAGGTCTCCTTTGATCCATCGTCCCCAGTTTAGGTCGGAGGTTCTCTCCTGCGGTGGCCGATTCCCCGCCGGCGGCAGTTGTTCCCCGGCCCGGATGAGCAGCGTTTTCCCCTCAAAGGTCCCCGGCCGGCATGCAGCAGTGATCTCATTATGGCGGATCATCAGTTCAAGATACCCGTGGAAATCGCGGAGGGGCATATCGGGAGGTACGAGGCCAACCGACCTGAAGGCCTCCAGGAAGGATTCCGAATGCTCTTCCGGGCTCCTTCCTCTCAGCTCCTCCTCCCTGATACCCAGGGGGCGGCCGACAAGCTGCGCCACCTTCCCTGAAAAGACCATCAACCGGCCGACAGGGTCGGTTATCTTCTCCTCCGGGCATGCAGATTCTTCAACGGGTGCGAGCTGGTCGATGATCATCAGTCCCGGATGCACCCCCGATCGCTCCCCGACCTGGCGGGCCATCTCGAAGGCGATAAGCGCCCCCATCGACCACCCGGCGAAAATCACATCGTCGATGCCGGCCGGCAGGCTGATCTCTTCCAGGTAAAGCGCGGCCATGTCGCTTACAGTGTTCACCTCTTTGCCGTAAAGACCGGCCGACTGCAGTCCGTAAATTGTATATTCCTTTCCCAGTTCCCTCGCCAGTTCATAATAGCATAGCACATTCCCGCCTGCCGGGTGAACCAGATACAACTGTTTTTTCCCGTTCCCGGGCCTGACAGGAACCAGCGATTTTGTTTGAAGGGATCCGCTTGATTTGCGAATGACACCCGCGAGGGCCATCACACTGCCATGCTCAAAAAGGGTGGCCAGCGGCAGGTGGATCCCGAATGCCTTCTCGATAGCGGCAAACAGCTGGATGGCCAGCAGGGAATGCCCGCCAAGGTCAAAGAAACCCTGGTCGATGCTTACCTCTGATTGGGAAAGGATATCCCTGAAAATGTTGACCAGCATCAGTTCCGTAAGATCGCGTGGCAGCAGGACCTTGTTTTGCCTTTCTCCTGAAGGTTTCACCATCCTGGTCAGCTCTTTCATGGAGATTTTCCCGTTTGTGTTTACCGGGAAGCTGTCGAGCACCTGGATGAATGACGGGATCATGTATGATGGAAGCCGGCATGAAAGCCACCTCCTCAGTTCCTGTTCATCATACGTCGCGCCGGGCCTGACCATAACCGCTACTCCTACTGCACTTACCGGTTCAGGATCATCAGGGATGAGCACGACCGATTGTTCAACGGAGGGAAACCTGTTCAGGACATTTTCAATTTCGCGGGTCTCAACCCGGTAACCCCTTATTTTCAACTGGTGGTCTATCCGCCCCAGAAACGTCACCGATCCGTCCCCGTTCATTTTGCCATGATCCCCCGTAAAATAGATCCGCTCTCCCGGGCGGAATCGATCCACGGAAAATTTTTCCTGCGTCAGGTCCGGTTGGTTCAGGTATCCCGGTGAGATGTTTCTTCCGCTGAGAACGATTTCTCCGGCGACCCCCTTCGGAAGGAGCCGATGCTGCGGATCAAGGATATAAACGGAGGTGTTGTCAAGCGGGAACCCGATGGGGAAACCGGATGTTCCGGAATCCGGGTGCGATGGTATTTCATACGTGAGGGACCCGATCGTCGCCTCCGTCGGTCCATAGTGGTTGATGATCCTGAGTCCTTGGGAGAGGTCCCTGGCCAGTTCGACGATTCCCGGCAGACATTTTTCACCCCCCAGCACCAGCAGTTTCCGAGGCAGCAACTTCCCGGCCCGGCCCGAATGGAGCAGGCTCTGCAGGTGCGAAGGAACGATCTTGAGACAATCGACGGGCTCTCTTTCCAGCCATTCGGCAAGCAGGGAGGCATCAGTCGCGTGATCTTCGGGGATAACCACCACCTCGCCTCCGTGGATCAGCGGGGGGAAGATCATCGTATTGCCCAAGTCGGCCGAGATGGAGGAAATGGTGGCAAATGAATCGCCTTCCAACAGGTTCATCCTTTGCCATGCGGTTTTGGAGTAATTCAGCAGTTGATCAAACTCCACGCAAACCCCTTTTGGCGTGCCGGTGGTGCCTGAGGTATAGATCACATAGGCCGGGTCGCCCGGGGCCCCTGTACCGGGGTTTTCTATAAATCCAGGGGTTTCCGGTTCATACATGATTTCGTGGAAGCATAGAACTGGCACCTGCGCAGGACCCGCTGATGCTGAAAGCCCGGAGTTGCTGATGATCAGCTTCAGGCCTGCATCGGCGGCGATGAATCTCATCCGTTCCTCCGGGAGGTTGACATCGAGCGGAACATAGGCTGCACCTGCCCTGAACAAACCCAGGATTGAAACAATCAGAGAGGCGTCACGCGGAAGCAGCAACCCGACACGATCGCCCTTCACGACATGATGCTGTTCAAGGACATCCGCCAGGTGGCCTGAAGCGACGTCAAGCTCCCTGTAGGTGAGACGCTGGGCACGGTCGCGCACGGCCATGCGGCCGGGGGTGAGTTGCGCCTGTTTCCTGAATTCGTGCAGCCAGGTCATAGGGAAAGTGGTACCCTCCTCCGTGAATACAGCGGTTTTACCGTTACAGGATGAACCTTCGCGGAGGGGAAAATATTCAAGCAAGCAGACCGGTTCCATGGGATGTCTGATCAGCGACCGCAGGAGGATCTTGTAGTTAAGCAGCAGTTTCCTGACCGTTTCGGGAAGGAAAATGTCGCGGGGATAGGTCACCGAGAGGATCAGTTCGTGGTTCGCCTCTTCCACCCAGAAATTCAGGTCGAATTTGGAATAGGAATAATCGATGCTTTCGGGCTTGACAGTCAGCCCGCTGACACTGTATAAAGAGGGGATGTTCTGGTGAACGAAATGGACCTGGAAGAGGGGGTTGGTGCTCAGGTTCCGATCGGGATTGACCTCTTCGATCAGCTTTTCAAACGGGAGTTCCTGGCGGTTGAAAGCCTGCTGGCAGTAATTCCTGATCTCTTTCAGGTATTCTGACCCGGTGACCCCTTCGTTGATCTTCACACGGAGCGGCAGGGTGTTGATAAACAAACCCATGGTCTGCTGAAAGGCAATCTGGTTGCGCCGCGCCACCGGGACCCCTACCATGATATCCTTCTGCCCGCTGTAGTTTGATAAAAGAAGGGCGAAGGAGCCAAAAAGTAGCTGGAAGAGCGTAAGGTTTTCCTGCTGGCAGAATTGCCTGATCGTCTCGGTTTCGGCAGCCCCGAGCGTATCCGCCTCTTTGCTTCCCCGGTGCGACATCTGCGCCGGCCTGGGGAAGTCAAACGGCAGGCGAAGGGGCTCGGGCAACCCGGCCAGTTGCTCTTTCCAGAAGGCCAGCTGTTCCTGGTACTGAGGGGCGTTCATCCACTCTTTTTCCCATTTTACAAAATCGGCATACTGGTACTCCGGGACAGGGAAAGGGGGGGGCTGGTTGTGTTCAAGGGCCGCATAGGTCATTGAAAGTTCTTTCGCGAACAGGGCGTTCGACCACCCGTCGGAAATGATGTGATGCGGGTTGATCAGCAGCAGGTATTCCAGATCTCGCAAACGGAGCACCCTGAACCTCAGCAGGGGAAGCCTGTCGAGGGGAATGAGGATCTTTCCGTGCGCCACCGCCTCTTCCATGGCCCTTTTTTCCCGTTCGTCTTCAGCGAGGAGCCGGAGATCCTCAAATGATATTTCCGTGTTCCCTGAAGGATGAACCCGCTGCACCGGGTTCCCCTCCTTTACATGGAAGGTGGTGCGCAGGATCTCATGCCTCTCGGCCAGCATGCCAAGGCTTCGGCTCATGATATCCGTATCGAGGGGGAAAACCGCCGTAATCCGCAGGGACACAGGGTTGTTGTAGATGGCTTCTCCCTCGGTCAGGTTGTGCAGGAACCACATGCGCTCCTGTGCCTTCGACAAGGGGTATGTTTCTTCGGGGTTTCGCTCCATTTTCGCCGGTTTGCCGATGCGCGGCGCAGCCTCGTCCCTGCCCTTCCTGAGCAGGGCTTTGAGCTGGTCGGGGCTTAATCCCGACAACCGTTCGCTGAGTGATCTCTCCTCTTTTGCCATTGTGTTATCCTTTTCAGGGGTAAGTAAGTACAAGTTTCCCGATATGTTTCGCGCGTGAAAGGGCATTCAGCGCCTCCCTGAGCTGCCCCAACGGGTAGGTTTGGCAGGGGATGGGATTGAAGATCCCGGAATCGAAAAGCCCGGTGATTTCAAGGAGCTGTTCCTTCAGTTTACGCGGCTGGACCAGGTAGAGTGAAATGTCCAGTACAGAAAAGGTGATCCCGTTTCGGAGCAGTCCCATCGGCAACAGGGTATTTTTCGCGATGTCCTTTTTATCGATCTGGATGAACCTCCCGAAGGGCGACAGGATCTCAATCCCACGCATCATGGCATCGCCCGAAAGGGTATTCAGGACCACATCCACCCCGCGGCCTCTGGTAAGCTCCATAATCCTGTCACCAAATGCCACCGATCTTGAATCCATCGGGTGACGGATTCCTTTTTTCTCCAGGAATGCTCTTTTTTCCGGGGATCCGGCCGTGGCAAAGATCTCTGCCTTCTTCCAGGCGGCTATTTCGAGCGCGGCAAGTCCCACCCCGCCGGTGGCGGTATGGATCAGTACGGATTCCCCGGCGGAGAGATTCGCCAGCCTGACCAGTCCTGAAATGGCGGTTAAAAAAACCGTTGGAATTGCGGCAGCCTCCACGAAGGTAAGGCCGGCGGGTTTTGCCACCACCTGGAGTTCCGAAACATTGAAAACATTGATGAAATGGCCGCCGGGCTGCACCTTCCCGTCGATGAAACTGCCGGCTGAAAGGGCAATGACCGCATCTCCCTCCATGATTCCCTCTACCCCGGCTCCAACAGCGGTAATCACCCCCGAATAATCCGACCCCATGTTCGAGGGCACGCCCTGTGCTTCGGGATACTGACCCATGGCGATCATCAGGTCGCGGTAATTCAGCCCCGCTGCCTTCGCCCTCACTTGTACGTAGCCCGGAAGAGGATCAGCGGCGACAGCCTCTCTGAAACTGATGCTGAGCGATCCGGGGCTGCCCGGGTCGCACGAAAAACAATCGTATCCGGGCGAATCGTTCACGACCGGCTTGCCGGGAGGCCCGGTTCCCCTTACAGAGTCGTACCCCAGCCGTTTCAGCAGGAGCTCTTTTTTTTCAGGCGTCAGCCCTGCGATCTTTTTTAACAGTTCATCATTGTTCATCTTCCATCTCCTTCAGCATGGCTTCAATCTCATCGGATCCCTTCATCGTAATGATGATCTCGACAATCCTGTCGGATAATCCTTTGACCGTTGGGTTCTCAAAGAACACATTCGGTTGAAGTTCAATTTCAAATTCATCCGCAATATTCGAGATCGTCTGGATGGCGAGGAGTGAATTTCCCCCAAGTTCCATGAAGGTATCGTTCACCCCGATCTTGTCAATTCCGAGGATCCCCTTCCAGATGCCGGCAACGGCCATTTCAATTTCGTTCGAGGGGGCCTCAAAGGGTGTCGACAGTTGCGGTCGTTCATAGGAGGTGGAGCCTTCGCTCTTCTCTTCCTCCTTTTCCTGTTTTTCCCGCTTTTTATAGGATGGCCGTTCTTCGAGGATATCCTGGGGCAGGTCGGTGGTGGTGATGACCACCTGTGCAAACGGGTTGAAACTGAGCAGGCGGCGGAACACTTCAATACCCTCTTCCGGCAGGATGTCGTTTTTCCCAGCGTACATGCTCATGTCTTCAGCAGGTTTCTGCGGTGTTTCCCGGTTTGGCTCCTGGGTGAGTTTGCCAACATTTTGAATCAGCCGACTGAAGGTGACCTCGCCGATGTTTACCAGGAGGCGGTTCTCTGAATCGATCAGCTGAACCGAAAATTTCAACATGTCATCTTCAATTTTCCAGGTATCGCTGAGCCGGGTGTAACACCAGAAATGAGCGGGCAGGGGCTTGTGAACGGTGATGTCCCTGTAAGCTTGGGGAAGGTAGAGTCGCCGGTCGATTAGCGTGATGCAACTGGAGGTCGCCACGTCAAGCATGGCGGGGTGCAGGGAATAGCTGGCAAGGTCATCCCTGAATTCATCCCCCAGCCGGAGTTCGGTCAGGAATTCCCTGTCCCTGTATTGTGTTGAACATTTGCAGTCCCAGCGATTGTCGTATTTCAAAACCGGCCTGCCCTCATCGTTGAGAATCTCGAGAAAATGAGGTGAATTGTCGGTTGTTCCCCCAATCTTTCCAGATATTTCCTTTACGTCGATGGTCACTGGCGGAGTGGCTGCCGCTATCCTGAATTCGCCCTTCACGTGATCCATCCACACCTCCCTCGCCGATTCGCTTTTTTCGTCTTTACTGCTAATCCGGAATAACAATACATCAGCTGATTTTTTCACCGTCATCCGTATCTTCCTGCTTTTACCGGTATCGTAAATCAGCGGGGTCACAAAGGAAAAGTTCAGGACTTCGAGGCAGCCCTCCGGTTTTTTTATTTTGGCATAAAGGTTCAGCATCTCCAGAGTTGAGATTCCCAGAAATGCCGGCTTTCCCGAAAGAAGATGGGAACTCAGCACCCAGTCGCGTTCGGGGTCAATATCCACCTGGTAAATTTCCTGGTCATTTTCGGATGACTGGAAATATAGCCTGATGCCGTTCCTTTCCTCCGCTTTTACATGATTTTTGCCTGACTGAAGAAGCTGTTTTTTCTCGGCTTTGGCCTTTTCCCACGAGGCGGCCATCCCGACGACGCCCCATTGTCCCCAGTTGATGGAGGTTGTTCCATCGCCGATCACGCTTTTACGATACTGGGCAAAGGAGTCCATAAACGAGTTGGATCCGCAATAATCAATCCTGGCGGCTTCGCCGAAAATGGAAGAAACCGAGGAGAAAAGGAAGAAGAAATCGAGTTTTCGTTCCCTGAAAATATCATGCAGGATCAATGTCCCGTCAAGTTTTGCCTTTACAACCAGGTCGGCCAGCTCCTTTTCCTTCAGTGCGATGACCCCGGCACCGGGCATGCCGGCTGAATGCAGGACCCCCCTGACAGGGCCGTATTCCTGTTCAACCTGTTCTACCAGCCTCCTGGTTCCTTCATAATCCGTTGCATCCAGCTGTGCAAGTATTACCACGGCCCCCAGTTGTTCCAGTTCCATAATGTCGCGCACGCGGGTGGCCTCACGGTCATCTGCGCCCTGCGATTCAGCAATAGCGGGCCAATCGCTGCGCGGCGGAAGCGGCGAACGGTGGGTCAGCACGAGCACGGCCTTTACCGAACGGGCAATGAACTTTGCATGTTCCATCCCAACGCCGCTCACTCCCCCGGTGACCAGGTAGACTCCGTGATCCTTCAGGGGCTCCTTGCTGAGGCTGCCGTTTTCGGGGTATACCGGTGTGTAGTCTTCCACCCAGCGGTGACCGTTCCTGTAAGCAACGATGTTTTCATCCGCTGCCAGGCGACATTCTCCTATCAGCGATGAAGCGAGTGAATTCAGTTGTCCGGCTTCCGAAACGGAAGGAATGTCGGCCAGCCGCGCGATGATCCCCGGGTGTTCCTGCCCGATGACCCGTGCTGCACCGATTGCAAGAGCTTTTTCAGGAGCCAGCACCGGTTCGCCGGTAACATCAAAAAGATGGTTGACCACAAACAACAGGAACTGATTTTTCACAAATCCTTCCCCAATCAGCGCCTGCTCAAGGTACATGGGGCCGTAAAAATGATCTTCGGCCAGCTGTCCTGCAAGAAGCGGGTGGAGATGTCCGGGTTTTGGCCCTGGGCCGTAGTTCCATGCATAAATGATATTCCCGGGGGTTCGACCCTCCGATTTCAGGGTATTGATGAGCCTCTGGAAATGGTCCCTGCGGCCCGGGTCGATCGTGAATTCCTCCTTTTCGCGGGAGAATTCCTTCCCCTTGCGGATCCAGAAGGAGGTAACTTCTTCCGAATCCAATTTCTTCCCGATCTCACTGCACAATCCCTCATCATCGCCAAAAAGAAGCCAGCAATGGTTTTCCGTGAGGTCGTCTGTTCCGGCCATGCCGTTGGCCGGGATGCGCTGTGGTGGAGCCGTTCTTTTCCACCCGGGAACATAGAACCACTGGCTGACATCGGCTTTCTTTTTGTTTTCGGACTTTGCTTTGGCGCCGTCCTTTTTCGAAAAGTCGATGACATAAGGTTTGCGTTCGAAAGGATAACCCGGGTATGACACCAGTTTTCCCATTTTCTGATCAAACAGTTCCCAGTCGAAATAGTCCCCGCTGGCCCACACCTTGCCCAGGGAGGAATAGAAATACAACAGGGGATCGGCCTTGTATTCGGGCGATGGGATGGTGCTTACGACCCCATGGGGCGTCTCTTTTACCAGCTGTCTCTTTACTGCAGATTCGAGCGACTGACCCGGGCCTGTTTCAATGAAAACCGACGGACCCGAATCCAGGCACAGTTTGGCAGCGTCGGCAAAACGCACGGTTTTGCGTACATGCTTTACCCAGAAATCGGGGTTGGTTGCTTCTTTCGCGCTTAACCAGTTGCCGGTCACCGTGGATGCAACGGGGATGGTGGGGGCTGAAAGCGGGATCTCCCTGAAAAATTCTGCGAATGCCGGCAGGGCGGGCTCCATCATCGCCGAATGGAAGGCGTGCGAGGTGGGGATCTTTTTGTTGAAGGTTTTCGTTTTGTCGAGAACAGCGGCAACCCGGTCAATCATCTCAACGGGCCCTGAAACGACGCACAGGCCTGGGCTGTTCACCACGGCGACCTCCAGGCCGTCGGGAAGCATCGGCGTCACCTGTTCTTCGGTAAGCAACACAGCGAGCATGGCGCCACCCGGAAGTTCCTGGACGAGCCGTCCCCTTCGGGCAACGGCTTTAAGGGCATTCTTCAGCGTGAAGACGCCTGAAATAGTGGCTGCAACATACTCACCGACACTGTGGCCTATCAGCATGTCGGGGCCAATGCCCATCGAGATGAGCAGTTGCGCCTGGGCATAACTTACCATGAACAGCGCCGGCTGGGTGATGTATGTTTCGTTGATCCTGCGCGAAGCCTCTTCCTCGTAACCGGCGGCAGGGAATAGCACCGTACGGATGTCGAATCCCAGTTCTTCTTTTAGGATTTCTGCGCATTCGTTGATGGTCCTCCTGAATACTTCCTGGGTTTGGTACAGGGGCAACCCCATGTTGACATACTGGTTTCCCTGCCCGGGGAACATAAAAACAACAGGCCTTTTTCCCGGTGTTTTGATGGTGGTGGCATTCTGGGTGCCAAGCATGGCGAGAAGTTCCTCCCTGCCGCGGAAAGGGATGGCCGCCCTGTTCAGGAAATGATGTCTGCCGTAACGCGAGGTAAACGCAATGCCATGCGGATCGGTTCCGGGGGATGACTCGAGATAAGTTTTGATTTCTGCCTGCGCGGCAGCCACGGCTTCAGGGCTTCGGCCCGAAACGAGGAGGAGGTCGCATGCAAGTTTTGGCGAAGTGTCAGGCAGGGCAGGTGGTTCCTCGAGAATGACACAGGCATTGGTCCCGCCGACGCCGAAGGCGTTGACCAGGGCGCGGAGCGGGGTGCCGTTTTCGCGCTTCCAGTCCATCAGTGCGGTGTTTACAAAAAACGGGCTGTTCGGGAAGTCTATTTTCGGGTTTGGTTCATGAAAATGAAGGGAAGCAGGAATTTGCCGGTTCCTGAGGCATAAGGCGGTCTTTATAAAGCTGGCGGCACCCGATGCGATATCGCAATGCCCGATATTGGTTTTTACCGACCCGATGGCACAGTACTGCTTGCGGCCGGTATGCTGGCGGAATGCTTCGGAAAGCGAGGTGACCTCGATGGGGTCACCGATGGGCGTTGCGGTCCCGTGAGCCTCCACGTAAGTGATGGTATCGGCAGATATTTCGGACAAGGCAAGCGCCTCGGAGATCACCTCAACCTGCCCCTCCACCGAAGGGGCGGTGAAGCCGGCCTTCTTGTTCCCGTCGTTGTTGATGGCGCTGCCGATGACCACGGCATAGATGTTATTCTTGTCCCTGATGGCATCTTCGAGCCGTTTCAGTACCACCACGCCGCACCCGCGGCTGAAAACAGTGCCGTTGGCCTCCTTGTCAAAGGTATGGCAGTGGCCGTCGGCCGATTCCATCCCGCCGGCCTGGTAAAGATAACCATGCCTTTCGGGAATCTCGATGGTTGCTCCCCCTGCAAGGATCATGTCGCTCTGGTAACTCACCAGGCTGTTCACCCCCATCACCACGGCCACCATCGAGGTGGAACAGGCGCACTGCACATTCACGCTGGGGCCGGTAAGGTTGAGTTTATACGAAACCCTTGTAGTCACATAGTCCTTGTCGTTGCTGGTAACGATCGACGCACCGCTGGCATTTTTCTTCACCCAGCTGTTTTCCATGGTCGATACGAGGTGGAGGGGAGTTCCGGTACCCCCGAAAACCCCGATGCGTTCCCTGGCTTTCAGGGGATCGCAGCCCGCATCCTCGAGCGCATGCCATGCACATTCCAGGAAGATCCTTTGCTGCGGATCCATCAGCTCGGCTTCGCGGGGGGTAAAACCGAAGAACTCGGCATCAAAGTACTCCGCACCGTTGATGATCCCCCGGTTCCTGACATAGTTCGGCTGCCTGAACACCGCCGGATCAACCCCTGATGCAACCAGTTCCTCGTCGGTAAAGGTGTTGAGGGTTTCAACGCCGTTTAAAAGATTTTTCCAGTATTCGTTTATATTTTTAGCACCCGGCAGCCTGCAGGCCATTCCAATGACGGCAACTTTGCCTTCCGGGTTTTTTTCTTCATCTGACAGCATAAAACGTTGGTTTTAATATTGATTTTTATCCGGTGATATTCGTTTACTGATCTGTTGCCTGATACTCCTGTTGCGCATTTCCACGCGCCTGGCAATATCGGTGCCGGGGTGGTCAGGTTTGTCGTTGCGAAGGAAAGCCGACAGGCTGCTAATGCTTGGATAACGGAAGAGATCAACAATGGTTACCTCCGCCTTCAGTTTATCAGCGATCAGTTCCTTCAGCCTGACAAGGAGCAGGGAATGCCCTCCCACTTCAAAAAAATTATCCCGGGGGTTGAAGGCTTCGTGTTCCAGCAGATCTTTCCAGAGCCCGGTCAGCGTCCTTTCAGTATCGTTCATTTGCCGGTGAATGAATTCCGGCAATTTTGGTGTGTGCGGTAATAACTTCATCAGCGATTTAAAGTCGATTTTGCTGTTTGGCAGTGTCGGGATGGCCGGTGCAATGATAAAATGGCCCGGGATCATGTAGGCAGGAAGGTGCAGCCGTAAAAAGTCCCTGAGATCGTGTTCCATTATGACTGTCCCGCTTTCGGGCACGAGGTATGCGGTGAGCATCACATCCTCTTCGCTGCGCTCCCTGGCAACAACAACAACATTCCTGATACCGGGAAAACGCAGGATATTCGCTTCGATTTCGCCCAGTTCGATACGGAAACCCCTGATCTTGACCTGCTGGTCCACCCTACCCAGGAACTCAACCGAGCCGTCGTGCAGGAACCTTGCCAGGTCGCCGGTTTTATAGATTCTGTTTTCCGCTCCTTCCTGAAAAGGGTCGGGCAGAAACCTCGCCACGGTCTGTTCTTGATCTTCGAAATATCCCGCCGCCAGCACGGCACCCCCGATGTACAACTCCCCTGCCACCCCGATGGGGAGCGGTTCGAGGCTGTCGTTTAGAATATAGATGCGGGCGTTGGCAATGGGCCTGCCGATCGGAACCATCCTGAGCGGGCTGTGGCGAAGGCAATGCCAGAAAGCCATGTAAACGGTTGCTTCGGTAGGTCCGTACAGGTTCAGCAGCGCTCCCGCAGATTCTGCGAGAACCTGGTCCTGAAGGGTCTTCGACAGCTTCTCCCCGCCTGAGATGATTCTTGCCAGGGTAGAGGCCCGCCTGATGACCCCGGCATCAGATAAAGCCTTCAGCCCCGATGGTACGAACTGTACCGTGTTTACCTTCATCTCCACCAGGATCGCCTCAACTTTTTCGGGGGCCTGCAATTCGCTCCTTTTTTCCAGGACCAGCCGGGCCCCGCTGATGAGCGGCACGAACAGTTCGATGAGAGAGATGTCGAAATTGATGGAGGTTGCCGACAACATGGTATCCGTGGTGCAGAGGTTCAATTCCCTCTTTGTCCACAAAAGGAAATTGAAAAGGCAGTCGTGGCGGATCATCACCCCCTTGGGATTACCGGTTGAACCGGAGGTGAACATGATGTAGGCGACATCGGCGGGGTCGTACTTTTCCGGTTGCACGGCCGGGGTTTTCCCGGGAGTTTCAGCCAGGAGGTCATGGATCGCGATGCTGTGTTCCGGGAAGTGCTGTTTTGCCGCCATGGTCGTGTCATCGACGACAAGAAACTGTATGCGGGTCCTGTCCATAACATAACGGAGGCGTTCCCCCGGGTAATAGGGATCGAGCGGGATATAGACGGCCCCGACTTTAAAAACCGCCATGATGCAAAGGACCATCGCGGGTGAGTTCTCAAGATGAATTCCGACGGGAACCCCCTTTTTCACCCCAAGCCGGCGCAGGTTATCGGCGATGATGCCGGTTCTGCGGCCCATTTCTCCGTATGAGATTACCTCATGCCGGGAAACAAGGGCGGGAAGGTCGGGGTTCTTTCTGACCTGTTCGTCGATCAGGTCGGCAATTGTTCCCTGTGTGCCGTGCGAAAAGGCGGTCCGGTTCCACTGGTGTACGGTGAGGTTGAACTCCGCTGCCGAAAGCAGGTTAACCTCGCTGATCCTGGTGCCCGGCGCCGAAACGATATGATCGAGGATCTCCATGAAATGGCCGGCAAGGTTCGAGATGGTTTGCGGATGGTACAACCTGGAAGCATAGGTTAAAACGATTTCGGCATCATCCCCACGGTCGAAGATCTCCGTGAAAAGATCGAATTTCGAACAGCCCGAAAACTCCTCTGCAGCGACCCCCGTCATGCCGGCGCCGGTCGAAAACTCCCAGTTCGCTTCATGGTAGGCAAACATAACCTGGAAAAACGGGTTGATGCCGGGAACCCTTTCCGTTTTCATGACCTCGCCCAGGTGGCTGAATGGAAATCCTGAACGGGCAAGGCTTTCCAGCGTCTGTTCCTTTACCTGCTCCAGGAAATCCAGGAAGACGAGCTCGGGATCGATCTTTACCCTGAACAGCATGGTATTCACGAAATAACCGATCAGCGAGGTGAAAGATTTCATAAAGCGGTTCGCCACGGGGGTGCCGACCAGGAAATCATTCCGTCCCGAATGGCGGTATAGAAGTACCGAAAACGCCGAAAGGCAGGTCATAAACATGCTGGCACCGTACCGGTCGCCCAGGGTTTTCAGTTTCGATTTCAGTGTCCTGCCGATCATTCTCCGCACCTGGCCTCCTTCCCTCGAAGGGATCTCAGGGCGTTTATAATCGGTCGCAAGATCAAAAAAAGAAGGTGCCTCTTCAAGTAGGTTCTTCCAGTATTGACGGTCGCTGGTATACCGTATTCCTTCCAGGTACAGCTGTTCCTCCCGGCAGAAATGTGCATAGGAGGATGCGGGCAAAACGATTTCGGCAGGGCTGGATGTGGTCTCCCGGTCATACTGGGTTGCAAGTTCACTTAAAAAGAGATCGAATGAAGATCCGTCAAAAACAAGGTGATGGACAACAATGGCCAGCAGGTGTCTGCCGCCGGGGAGGCGGTAAAGGATGAACCGGCATGGGGCTTCATGTTCCAGGTCGAAAGGCTTCATGGCCATTTCCCGGGCGTGCGCCACGGCATCCGCAGCCAAAAACGGGGCCGTACCGGCGACGTGGATATCCATACCCGGGTCGTGAATCCCGGTCGCCAGGTTATCTGAAACTTCCTGCATCGCCCCGGATCCGAACCTTGTTCGCAATACAGGATGACGGTCGGTGATATTCCTGAGCGCCCGCGCAAGCACAATCTCGTCCAGGGGCCCGCTGAAGGTAATGCTGTAAAAAATATTGTATGCGGCAAGTCCGGGTTCGGCCTTGTGCATGAACCACAACGCCTTCTGGTTTTCCGAAAGCGCCACCGGGGGCATTCCGGGCTGGTCTTCCCCGCCGGAAGGGTTGCCGGTGGTCGGCAAGATTGTACCGGGAGGTTTTTCCCCGTGAAATCCGGCCTCCTTTATTGCCGGATGGCTGGCGAGCTTTCCGGCCGTAGGCAGGTCGAATACGCTTTTTATTGGGAGAGAAATGCCGGTGAGCGCGTGCAATTCAAGAACGATGGCATTTGCCTTCAGGGAATTGCCTCCAAGATCAAAGAAATTATCCCCTGTGCCGATGCCCTCCAGGCCCAGGACCTCCTCCCACACGCGAACCATCGCACGCTCTGCTGCATTTGAAGGCGGAAGGGCTGGATAACCCAGTTCGGGACGCAGGATGCCCGGCTGAGGCAGTAATTTACGGTCTGTTTTACCATTTGGAAACTGAGGCAGGTGCTCCATCCTGACAAAAACCTCGGGAACCATGAAATCGGGCAGCGTGCGCAACAGGATATTCCGCAATTCATCCACAGGAATGAAAAAAGCCTCCCGGTAAACAAGGTAGGCTGCAAGTCGTTTCTGATGTTGCCTGTCCTCCACAACCTTTACGACGGCATGCCTGATCCCGGGGACGGAAAGCAGTGCGTGTTCTATTTCGGGAAGTTCGATGCGGAACCCGCGGATTTTAACCTGGTGGTCTTTCCGGCCAACATATACCAGTCTTCCCGAACCATCTTCCCTGACCAGGTCGCCCGACCGGTATACCCTGACAGGTTCCCCGCCGTTGAGCTTTGTTTTGAAAAAGGCGGCTTCCGTGAGCTCGGGAAGATTCAGGTAACCCCTTGCAATGCCGTCGCCGGAGGCGAGCAGTTCGCCTGTCGCGCCCGGTTCAACAGGCTTCAGGTCGTCGCCCACGATGTAGATCCTGGTTCCGTGCAACGGTTTGCCGATATGGGCCGGTTCGCCCGGGTATAAACGGCAGGCCGAAATGTTGGCAGTTGCTTCAGTCGGACCGTAGAGGTTCCAAAGCTGCAGCTGCGGCAGGCATTGAAAACTGCGCTTCATGAGATCACCGGATACGGCTTCACCCGAGAGATACACGCACGATGGCGCCATCGGGCCGGATGCGGCCCCTTCGGCCGATTCAAGGTAATGCAGGATTTCCGACCAGAGCGTGGGCACGCAGTAAAGCCCCGATTGCGGATGATCCCCGAACCATTCGATCAGCCTGCCTGGCTGGCGGATCATCATGGGGTCGAGAACGTGGAGGGTTTTCCCCGCCAGCAGCGTGGTATAAAACTGCGACACGGCCGCCGCGAAAATGAACGAGGAGGTGAGAGGCAGGCCGACCCGGGATTCGGGGATGACCCGATCACAAAACCATTGCGCGTAATAATCAAGATTCCCATGTTCGATCATGACCCCTTTCGGCTTGCCCGTTGATCCCGAGGTGTACAGGATATAGGCAAGGTCGTCGGCCTGGACTTTTACGGGCCGGCAGGCTCGCTGTTCGCCGGGGTCTTTTATCTTCGGCCAGTCGGGGAAGAATCGCCGGGTGGTTCCCGATGCCGCGTTTTCCAGGAAGGATGGTTCGGCGATAACGACGTTTGCACCTGCATCTTTCAGGATGTATCGCAGGCGTTCTTCAGGAAAATCCGGCGAGAGGGGAATGTAGGCGGCCCCTGCTTTCAGTACCGCGATAACCGACAGGGCAAGGCTGGCCGATGGGTGAAGGCAGATCCCGACCCGCGACCCGGGGCCGGCTCCCGCCTCCTGCAGCTGGCCCGCAAGGTTCGAGGTGTATCGGTCAAGTTCTTCGAAACTGATGCATTCATCCTGGCACACGACAGCCGCCGAACCGGGCGAAACCGCCGATCTGAGAAAGATTTTCTCGTGCACGGGAATGAATTTGTTCATGTTTGGATAACCGTTTTTTGAGCGTACTTGTTAAGCTGTTGACAAAGATTCGCATGACCTATTTTGTAATAAAAGTCCAGGGGTTGTATTTTGCCAGCTGATCGGTTGACGAAGGAAAATCACCAATGAGGTATTTAAGTTCGAGGATCCTGCTGATAATTCCCAGGCGGCCGTTCTCCACGTTCACAAGAGCTGTCTTATAATCCATGTAGGTATTGATCATGTCGATCTGTGTGGACACCCCCATTTTGAATTTACTGACTTCATTCAGGTATGTTTTTTTCTCCACATCCGCAATCTCAACCTGGCTTTTATACATGGGGAGCATCTGCCCGAGGTCGCTTATGATTTTGACCACCTGTAACCTCGATTCAAATTTTATCTTTTCAAGTTGCGTTTTATTGAATTCATAGGACGATAATTTCGTGAGATATTCGCCTTTGCGCTCCTCATTCTTAAAGGGGATTTTATAGGAGAGGGTAACATTTACCGATGAACCGGGGCTTCCGTTTGAGAAAGTCTGGCTGAATTCTGAAAACGGCTGGTAGGCGGTAGACCCGAAATAGAGGTAGCGGAGATCAAGATTCAGTTCGTTTAATTTATTGTATTTCGCCCCATCCATCTCGATCCTGCTGGAAGAGGTGACCAGCTCCTGGCTTTTGAAATAGGGGGTGCTCACCACCATGGAATCAACGTTTTTCATGATGTAGGCAGCATAATGGCTCCATGGAAATGCCAGCGGATCAGGCAGGGAATCAAGATAAACCGGGAGGGTGTTGGCGTTTTTGATGCCCTTCACGCTGAGGGCTGAGATCAGGTCAAACAGTGAATTGTAGATATCGTTGCGTGCAGCTGACAACTGCTGCGAAATATTGAGCTGGTAGGCGGTTGCACGGTAATCCTCGGTTTTTGCCAGTTGTTCGTCGGCAATCATTGCCTGGATGTCGCTGCGGTACTGGCGCGCATCCTTGTCGGCGTCGCGGAGTATTTTATAAACGGTAACACGCTGGTACGAGGTATAGTAGCTGGTCAGGGCGTTCTTGATGAACTGGCAGACCTCATCGGTAAAGGCAACATTCTGGGCCTTGTTCATCATGAGCGTTGAAAGATAAGAGATGTTGCCCGAGTTGTTTCGCCCGAGATCACGCATCAGGGGCATTGAAACACCGGCCCACATGCCCGATTCATTGACCGGCATGTAGGTGCTCGGGAAAACTTCCGGAACACCCGAAATGATCTGGGTTTCTGTGAAAAGCTTGAAACCCGTGTAGAATTTTAGTCCCAGCCGGGTCGGGACCAGGAGTTGGCCCGAAAACGTGGACGAATTCCTGACAGTTACCGCCGGGTCGGTCCCGTACATGCCGTCGGCAGTGAGGGATAACGACGGATTGAAAAAGCCCCTGGCCCTGGCCAGTTGTCCCTGGCTTTCTCCCACGATTTGCTTTTTCATCTTGATGTTGAAGTTTGTCTCAAGTCCTGTCTGCAATACGTTAAATGCCGAAAGGGAATCATAGTTAAAGAGCTTCTGGCTCTTTGCCGGCACAATTCCCGCAACAAGAAGGAAGATGATCAGGAATTTCTTTTTCATTGTTTTTTGCCTTTTCAATATTCCGCAACCGGTGATGTGTTGATCCTGGGAATCTGCCTCAGGCCAGTTGCCGGCGGGTCAGTTCGGCAAAGAACCCGTTCTTTTCGATAAGTTCCCGGTAACTGCCCTCTTCGATAAGCTGACCTTTGTCAAGTACAAAAATCCGGTCGGCATTCATGATGGTGCTGAGCCGGTGGGCAATCACGATCCGGGTGGCATTCAGTCTTTCAATGCTGGCGCTCACGATTCCCTGTGTTTCGTTGTCAAGGGCGCTGGTGGCCTCGTCAAAGATGAAAATTTTCGGGTTCCGTATCAGCGCCCGTGCAATGACGATACGCTGTTGCTGACCGCCCGACAAAATATCCCCGCCCGGGGGCAGGATGGTGTACATTTTATTGGGAAGGTTCTTGATATCATCGGCACATCCCGCCATGGACGCGGCTTTCCAGGCATCATCCTCGGTATAGAGCGATGAACCGGTAATGTTGTACAAAACCGTTCCCTGCATGATCCTGGAGTTTTGCAACACGACGCCGAACTGGTCGCGGATGCCGCGGATATCCAGGTCTTTCAGTTCCTGGTTGTCAAACAGGATGCTGCCCACATCATACGTTTCAAATCCAAGCAGCAGCCTCACCAGGGTCGATTTTCCCGAACCAGAACTGCCCGTTATGGCTACGAACTGCCCTGGCTGGATCGTGAGGTTGAGTTCTTTCAGGCTCCAGTCGGGGGAGTCGGGGTATTTAAAACTCAGCTGGGTGATCTCGATGCCTCCGCTTAACTCACCGGGATCGAGTTTGTCGTTCATATCCTCGGTGTCGGCTTCCAGGATGGGCTGGAACAACTGGTAGGTAGGCTTTATGTTCAGCAGGGGCACCGTGACCATGAAGGTTTGGATCATGGCCCCCTGGAAGCTCAGATAGGCGCTGTTGAAAGCCACAAAATCACCAATGCCGAAACCAGGCTGTCCCGAAGTGAAGATGGAATATACCCGGATAAAGATCAGCAGGGAGGCGAGAACCGGGAAGGTTACCGTGAAAATACCGGCAACCATCAGCAGGTTGCGTTTCTGGCGATAGTGGTCCTTTTGCTGTGCGTACCGGTCGGCCCAGAGCGCGAACACCTTTTCCTTGCTGCCGGTAACCCTGATCTTGTTGATCCCGCGGATGGCCATCAGCAGGAACCCCGAGATCATGGCATCCATGCGGCGCATGAATGCAACATGTTTGTAGGCCAGGAGGCTTATGGTAAGCGTAAATCCTGCAACGGCAAGACCTAAAACCAGGGCCAGGAGCGCCAGCTTCAGATCGTAGAAAAACAGGAGTGCCAGGTAAAAAATGGAAAAAATACCCGAGATCATGGCACCGAGGACGGTCGTGGAGAGGGTGTCGCGTATCCGTTCGATCCCCATGCTGCGTTCGGCAAGGTTTCCCGGGCTGTAATTCCTGAAGAAGTCGACCCTGAGGGAGAGAATCCGGTCCCACAGGGCCGATTGAAGTTTATAGCCCGCTTTGCCGGCCATGCGGAGCACGGCGATAGATTTGGCGAAGTTCAGCAGGCCTATCGTGATCACGCAAATGACCATGATGGCCCCAATCTGCCAGAGTTCGTTGGTATCTCCGCCTGGAATGACGGTGTTGAACACGTAGCCGCCCACCACAGGGATCACCAGGGCAAGCAGTGCGCCGACAACACCGATCACCAGGAAGCTGAACACATCGCGGTAAGTGAACTTGAGAGCAAACCGCATGAGATCCTTTCCCTGGAGCTTTCCCTTGGGAAACGGGGTAAAAAAACTGTAGGCCCTCGGATCAAGAAGCTTGTGCACCGACTGGTTAACCGCCATCTTTTCCTTATTTTTCAGGTCGATCATCCAGTAACCGGAATTTCCACGGGCAATCAGGGCGACCGGTGTCTGGTCCTCCTTCAGAAACCCGAGCATCGAGCCTGCATTGTTGGTCCACCAGTGGGGTTCCAGGTCAACCATCCTGGAACGGATGTTGGAAGCCCTGAGGATGTTCCACAATGCGTCATGTTTTCCGCTGGTGCGGTTGCCCGGATCGGCAAATTCGATCTTTTCACTTTTACCGATCAGCCGGCAGGTCTGCAGCAGCAGCATGTTGGGGTTCACCGGTACGCCCGGGGCCCCACCGTGGGTTTTGCCCTCTTCGAAGAGGTCGTCGGTCACCTTGCCCGAAATGATGGTTTTAAACCGGCCGAACGCGGAAAAGATCGCGTTTGTCCTGAAAGCATGGGTGTCACGTACACGGGCAAGGGAGGCTTGCTGGTCATGGGTATAGAGGTTCTGCAGTACGATGACGATCAGTTCATTAAACCCGAAGAAACCCGCGACAAATGAATCACCGGCAAGAACCTGCGCCGTCGTATATATTGGTTTCTGAACAGTTGCACCCAAACGCATCCAGAGGTTCGAGGTAAGCGGAAGATGGACCATTCCGCAGCGTAACGGATCGGCATAGTTGTAATAGAGCGGCTTCAGTCCGGCCGATTCGATCCACAGCACCCTCTCCGGGTCGGAGGCGCTGTAACTTTTCTCCGGGTCGGCCGAAAACGAAGGGGTTGCCGAGATGCCGTTCAGCAGCGGCAGCATCCCGAAATGGTTCATGCCCGATGAGATACTGAGGAACCACCTGTCGAAGAGAAGGGTGCTGTAACCCGGATTTGATGCCGTAAGTTCTTTCAATTGTCCCGGATCGATCATCCCGACGGTGCAGGCCGTCAGGGCGCAAATTACCATGGAAACAGCAGGATTCTCCCTGAAGGAAGGGATCAGGAACGGGCCGCTGACCCTTATAAGGAAGAGTCTCCGGCCGGGCCCGGTGGAAAGTTTTTCCACGAAGAAAATATCCGCGTCTCCGGCCTCAAGATAAAAAGCACAAGGGGCATCACACTGCAGGGGAATTGTCTGATTGCTGACCAGCTGCAGGGTGCGGGAATAAAATGACGAAATAACCTGTTGCTCCATATTAGTTGAGATTAACCAGTTTGAAATAAAGTCCCTCCTGGTCCCTGATCATCTCATCGTGCGTGCCACGCTGAACGACCTTCCCCTTGTCGAGGACAATGATTTCATCGCAATCGCGGATTGTGCTCAGCCGGTGTGCAATGATAAGTGTTGTGCAGCCCCTGCGGCGTATGTTGTTGTCGATGGTCTTTTCGGTATTGGCATCCAGGGCGCTGGTGGCTTCATCCATCACGAGGATCGACGGGTTGACGACCAGTGCGCGTGCAATCTCAATCCGCTGGCGCTGTCCGCCGCTGAGGTTGCTGCCGGCATTGATGAGCAGACCTGTGTAACCGCCCGGCCGCGAGGAGATGACATCGTGAATGCATGCATCCTTGGTCGACTGGATGATATCGGGCGTGCCGATGGTGTTGTTCCACATGGTAATGTTATCGTTGACGGTTCCCTTGAAAAGGAAGATCTCTTGGTCTACTAGGGAGACGGAGTTCCGGATTACGTCCTGTGGATAGAAACTGCGCTGGCGGCCATCAAACAGGATCTCTCCCGCCCATGGATGGTGGAGCCCCGCAACCAGTTTGGCCAGGGTCGATTTCCCCGATCCGGAACCTCCAACAAGGGCGATCCGTTTTCCCGGTTCCACATGAAGCGAAAAGTTCTCGATCAGCGGTTCGCGGAAACGGTCATATCCGAAGGTGACATTCTTAAAGTCGAGGAATCCGTGCAGTTTTGAATCAGCGGGGTCGTAATGCTTCAGTTTATCGTCGGCATCATTGTAAAAAAAGATATCCTCCCTCGTCGATAAGGCATCCTGCATGGTATCGATGTTGCTTTTGGCCACCTGCAGGTCGCTGCCCATGGAGACCACCGTTTTGACGGGGCCGGTGAAGTTCGACATCAGGCTCTGGAAGGCGATAAAAATACCGATCGTCATCTCACCGTAGATAACCAGCAACCCTCCGAGGGTCAGCAGGATGATGTTGTTCAGGTTCGAAAGGAAATCGGGCAGGGCGTCGAGCAGGTTGGAGGTAAAGTTCAGTTTCTGATCATAGACCACCGCGTTGGAAAGGTTGCCCGACCAAAGGCCGTAAAAATCGTTTTCCGACCCCGTGGCCTTGATGGTCTCAATTTGCTCCAGGCCGACCCCGGCGGTGCTGAAGGTGCGCTGGTTGCGTTCAAAAAGCAGCTGGTTGAGGGTGGCGCGCTTTTCGGAAATGATGCGGAGCACAAAGAGGTTCACCAGGATCACGGTAACCCCGATCACCGTGAGAAGCACGTTGTACTGGATCATCACCACGGCGTAAAAGATCACCGTGGTCATGCTGGCCAGAGTTTCTATCAGCTGGGTCGAAAGGAGCGATGCCAGGTCGTCATTAAGCTGCACCCGTTTGAAAATTTCGCCCGGCTGACGCGCGGTAAAGAAGCGGATGGGCAATTTCAGGATATGCATCAGCAACCTCGACGACTCGACAATGGCAAGACGCAGTTCGATCTTGACCAGGATCTTTTGCTGCAGGTAGGTGAGAATGCCGTTGAAAAAGAAAAGGCCGGCAATGAGTGCCAGCATGGGCCTGAAATACCGCGGCTGGTTTAAATTGATAATGTCGTCAAAGAAGAGTTTGTTAAGCCCCGCCATGATGATGGCCGGGATGATCAGGATGACGCCGCACAACAGCACGAATGCCAGGTCATACCTGCTTGGCTTTATCCGTTCCCATACCCTGGCGGGAAATCCATCCCGCTGCCTTTCGGTTTTGAAACCGGCACCGGGTGTGAGGATCACGGCCGTGCCGTCGTAAATTTGTTCAAATTCGTTTTCGCTGAGCTTCTTTTTTCCTTCGCGGGTGTCGTTGATGAGGTAACTGTCTTTTGTAAAACCTGTTATCACGGCGTAGTAACCGCCATGAAGGCCGGCGATCAGTGGCATCTGGTGCGATTTCAGCGCCGCCGCAGGGCAGGTGATGACCTCCGAATCAAACGCATGCTGACTTGCAACATCGGTCAGCCTGCCTGCCGGTATCTTTGAATTGTCGGAAACGCCGCATTCAAGGTTCAGCGCATCCTTTGACGGGTAGCAATGGTAATATGAAAAAACCATCGTGAGCGCGACCGGCCCGGATTCATTATCACCGATCTGGAGTATGACCGGAACCCTTTTTTTCACATGCTCATCTTTCATAACAAGTTCCCTGTTGATTGGTAATGAGGATTATTCGAAAAATGATTTAAAAACGGGGATGATGTAATCAATGGGAGGCCTTTCCTTGACCAGGACGGAAGCTTTGCAGAGGGTACCTGTATTGATGGTGTAGGGAGGCCCTGTTTTATTTGACCACTGGAACCCGCTTTTCGTATTGGGATCGGTTTTAAGGGAAATTTTAACCCTGTAGGTCGGACCCTGTTGCTGGATCAGTGCCACAAGGTCGGTGTTGTTCAGTTCATCGACGATCGAGTTGGTATTGGAAACAAAATGGTTTACCTCGACGACCTGCCCGATCAGCCAACCGTAAAGATTGTGGTTGACCGTGAAAGGTTCGATCATCACCTGCATTCCTGGTGTAACTACAGCGTTCGAGTTGAACGGGATGAACAGGTCAAGCAAGTGGTTGCTCTGGTTTTCAAGATCTTCAACCACCATCATCCGCGTGCCGGCATTGACGAAATCGCCGTTTGTTACCGATTTGTCCACGACGAAACCGTTGACCGGGCTGCGGATGATGGTCTGCCGGTCATACTCATCCTGGAGGTCGGTGATCTTTTTCTTCAGGACCAGGATCTGTCCATTGTAATCCTGTTGCTTGTATTGCCGGTCATAGTTCCACGATTGCTGTTCCAGCTGGTTGGTTTTCACCTCCTGTTCGGTCTGGATTCGCTGGTTATGCGCCTTGGAGAGCTGGTTCTTCGCATCCACGTAATTCTCTCTGGTAGCAAGTCCTTTCTCCCAGAGATCTTTCTGCTGGTTCATTTTGAGTTCGAAAAAGTCGACCTGGTCCGTTAACTGTGAAAGCTCCTTGTTCAGGCGCTCCTCTTCGAGACTGTAATACCTTATTTTATTAGGATAATCCAGCACATTCCTGGTGGTTAGCAGGGAATCCTGCAATTTCAGCACATCGAACTGGGCGTTCAGCTCGACGAGCTGGTGTTTGAGCTGGGGCTGAAGCAGGTGGAGCAGGATGTCGCCCTCCTTTACCTTTTCCCCCAGCTCAAAATTAACCTCCTCCACACCCCCCGGGTAAAGAGAAATGATCCCGTGAAGTCCCTTGCCGCTGACAATTTCACCCAACCCGTCGATGCGCTGGGGAATGCTGCCAAAGATCCCCCACAACAGGGTGATGAACGTGAGCAATGCCAGTGCTGAAAGGGATATCCAGTAACGCGGACGCGTTATTTTCAACATGCGGTTCATCTCTTCAGGATTGCCCGCTGCTCCCGATGGCTGCGAATTTTCTGCCTTATCCATAGTGAAATTTGTTGCTGAGTAACAAAAAACGGAGAATGACCGGTTGTGTGGAACAACCCATAGGAAAAGAAGAAATTACTGATCCGTGAATTTCTTCATGTATTTCATTCCCTCTTCTTTGAGTTTGGGGTCGCAATTGCCATCGGCGTCGAGGTGGTGTTTTTTATGATGTTCCATCTGCGCTTCCATAAACCCCGACATTTTAAAGTTATCAAGACTGATATTCGGCATGGTGGGCATCGGGGGCATCTTCGGGGCATTGAAGCCATCCATCACAGGGCCGCCCTCGGGAGGTTCGCCTGACGCACTGTCCGTGCCTGGCAGGGAGGCTTCTGGGGTTCCGGGTGTACCGGCAAGGTCGGGCGTGCTCGCGGTTTTGGGCGTTCCGGGAGTGTTCGGAGTCTGGGGAGGGGAGGGGATGGCATACTTCTTTTTTGTTTCCATGACATTGAAATTTAATAGGTTAACATTATTTGTAGTTACTGCAATTCTAGGACAGGGTTCGCTTTAAGAGACTGTATTTTCCGGATGATGAGAAAGATTCCGTAAATGAACATCACCGTTGTCAGGGTGCTCCATACCTGGGTGATGACACTGATTTTATTGTAGCCAGCCACATCATAATGACGGATAAGAAAAATTCTCAGCATGATGTTGATGAAATCGCGGGCCGCCAGGAAAATGGTGAGAAACAGGAAATACCTGAAATAGGGCATTTCCCGGTAAAGGACACGGGTCCGTTCTTTCGGGACCCCGTGCAGGTAAGCGTAGTCGATGAAAAAATAGAGGGCCATGGGCCTTCTCGCCAGGATGGTGATGCACCAGAAGGTCACCAGCCCGATGTTAAGATAAACGTAGTTCCAGAGCACCTGGTGGGCCGTCCTTGAATCTAAATTCAGCATACAGCTGATGAGCATGCTGGCAAGAATGAACATACCGGTTACGCTGTATTGCTTTTCCTTAAAAAAGGTGTAAAGCGTGTAAAGAATACCCGGAAAGGTCGACAGGAGCATGGCAAGGTAATCGCCTAAGGACGACTGGCAGGTATTCCAGATGAACAATGGAACACCAAGGTACACGACCAAGTCAAGCAGTGTTCGCTTGTTTAGGATTTTTGACATCAGTAAAAAAAATAATCATGTTCAAAAAGAATACCACCCCGAAATGAGGTGGCAAAAAAATAAGCATCCAAATAATGAGGCAAATATAGAACAAATGTTATGGAAAACCAATAGATAAAAAAAATATCCAGGTGGTTGTAAAATAATTTACATCACCAAAATTGGGGTCAATTGCTTAACTGATGGAAGATGAGTGTGTTGCGAAAGGTCAAGCAATTTCCAAGTGACTGATAATTAAGGTATTAAAGGTCGTAATTGCAGATTTGTATGGGAATGCATGCTTCCGTTTCAGGCACCTGCTTCTTCATGCAGTTCAGGATAATGTTTGAGACCTGCAGCGGTTGTTCGGTCTGCACAAAATGCCTGGTTTTCTGCAGTGTGTAACAAAACCCGGTATTGAAGCGTCGTTTTGCCAGAGATGCGTTTGTCCTGAAAATGCGGTTGGTTTTGTTCCCTGCAATGCAGACCGCCATTTCATGCATGTCGGCGTCCTGCCCCTTCCGGTCGCTGTGCCGGTGCTTCCTGAACAATATTCACAGATAAAGGTTTGAAACCACCGGTTCTGCCAGGATCATCGTAAAAGCATCAAAATCCAGGTCGGCCGGGTTTCCCGAATCCCCGTATCCCGACAGGTCAGGGCATATCACCCCTGCCTCATTCACCAGGTGCCGCAGGTTGATTTTCCTGAACGTCAGGGATGAGCCGTTCCATTCGTCTGCATAAAGGAGACATTCACCCGATCGTTAGTTATTCCTGACACAACGAATGCTGTACCCATACTCCCTGGCCATGTGGTCGAAGTTGCCATCGGCATGATCGAAAGTGAAATTCAGGTAATCTGCGTAATCTGTTCCATTCTTATTGGAAGTCCACCAGTGCGTCGCGCTTGGGACCTCGAAGAAGTTGCCGCTCCAGAAACGGTAACCTCCCGGGAGCGCCGTAAACCCGAATAGGTCGGTGTTGCTCACTCCGGGTTGCCAGCCGTGAACGGACTTGAGGTTCTTTCCATCGTCAAAGCCAATCCAGAAGGGTTGATCCCAGATACCAGCGCCAATACCGTAATTACTGTCAACAGCGCCTTCCAGAACTTTCCAGTCTTCGCCCGAAGGAATATGCCAGCCTGCCGGACATATCCCCCGGGCGCCGGTTATGGTTGAATATTGCATGGCCTCATCCCATTGATAGAGGCCCCCGTATTTTGTACAACTGTCCCCGGAATCTTTATAGCAATACTTCTCAATGACCCCGTTGTCGGCCATTGCCTGCGTCCCGGGAATCATGGTTCCCGTATTAAGGTTCTCCTTTAACCAGCACTGGCTGAATATCTGGATGGTGTGATATATTTGTCCCCCCTACGTAACAGTGGCTGCTCCGGGGCATGGGATGTTTGTTGCAAACTGGAATATGGCCGCTTTGTTGGTGGCAGGATTATCGAGAATTCCTGATTGTCGTGAATTAGAGTAGCCGATGTATAGCAACGCATCGCCGGGGCTAAAGGGGATGTTTTGAAACGGGGATGAAACATGCATCGGGGAACCGGGATCCTCTTTCCCCAGATAGTCGAGCGAAACTGCTTGTAAGGTCTGCAACGGCAGACCCAGAATTTTAATACTGCTGACCCTGTCATTCCATTTGGCCGTAAATAAATAAAAACTTTCCCCGGAGGAGGAAAACCTGAAAGAATGAAGCCCTTTTTCAAGCATATAATTTGCCTCTGCAACCTGCCGGCCCTGCACATCCCTTACATAAAACTTCACCTGACCTTTCCCGGGGATATATGTTTTTATAAGGGCCTGGTCCTGCATTGGGTTTGGAATGTTCTGAAAGACACGCACATCCGCCATGTCATATCTTTCACCAGGTATCCCCATGTTGTAATTCAGCGTGAGCACGGTATCGGGCCAGTGCAACACCGCTATTCCTGACTGGGTGCGGTTCATGACCCTGATGCTGTCGAGCCGCGTGTAGGCCGCGCCGTTTATGGCGGAGAAGGTCAGGTTAAGCGAAGAGTTCTGGCCGAAGGCACCTGTCGCAAAGACAATCGACAGAAGCACAAAAATTATTCTTGTATTCATACAATAGGAATTTTAGGTATTCAGAACTTTTATTTTTATCCAATTAACTGCTAGGTTAAAATGGCAACGCGCAGACCGTCTTAACTGTCAGGTATATGTCGTGAATATTGTATCAAATATAGAGAAAGACAAAGATAAATGCAACATTATTGTGAAAAAGTTAACGATTTTTCGAAGCAATGATTGTATTTCTATACGATACCTTCCGCCGACGTTAATATTTTTCCCGGATTTCATCAGGAAAACGGGGGCCTTTTTCTCGCACCGGCTATGGAACAAGCCGTCACCTCCCCGCGAAGAATATTTTGATACCTTTGAAATAAAAACAAATGAATTTTAACCAACCCCGAATCACAACCCATGTCATCCGATAAAAGTTTTGTTGAATTCATCTGCGACCAGGTTCAAAGTGCCGGCCTGGTCAAATGCCGGCTGATGTTCGGCGATTACGCCCTTTACTGCGACGGCAAGGTGGTTGCACTGATCAGCGATAACAGGCTTTTAATCAAGCCGACCGCGGCAGGCAGGACCTATATCGGGGAGGTGACGGAGGCCCCACCCTACCCGGGTGCAAAAGACTGGTTTCTCATCGGCGAGGCGATCGAAGACCGCGAATGGATCAGCCGCCTGGTAAGGATCACCTGCGACGGCCTTCCCGAACCGAAACCGAAAAAGAGAAAATCCTGAGGAATTTTCAGATTGCGAAATGCGCCCTGATGCCAAAGACATAAGCCGGTCCCCGGTCCAGGTTATAGGCCGGATGAAGGATGAACTGGAAATCGGGAGTCAGCCAAAGTCCCTTCGCAAAGAACCTGAACGAGTAATAAACCTCGGTGATAAACTCGGGAGCATAATTCAGTGCGCCATCGCCGATGATGAAGCCACTGCCGCCGGCCTTCAGAAAATCCCGGTGGAAGGCTGACAGACCGTTCACCAGGAAGGCCAGGCCGAGATGATCATCCGGCATCCACCACAGTTTCCCCCCCAGGGAAAAGCCCATGCTGAAGGCCCTGTCTATTTCGGTAAAGGTGAAGGTTTCATTATGGCCGTCATTCCAGCTTCCCCGGAGGAAAATCCCCACATCCCGGCTGATGGCATGTTCCACGTTGACGCCAAAACCATATTTCGTATGCCCGTATCCCCTTGAGAATGCAAGGAGCGGAACTGTATCACGGGCTTGCCCCCAGGTCATTGCATCCCGGTAGCTTCCCATCTGTGCCTGCGAAAGATAGCCCATGACCCTGACAACACCCGGCTGGCTGCCGATGGTGTAATTTTTCTGAAACTCCAGCGCCACAGAGTTTGATCTCCACAGGTTAAAATCCATTTTCGACCCGTTCGGTATAACCGGCATCATCACGATGCCGAATTTCAGGGCCCAGCCCCTTTTTACCAGTTCCGAAACCAGCCCGTAGGTATAGCCTCTCGTATTGGCGGGATAATCCCATGCACCATTGCCCATGAGCGCCCAGTTATAGAATTGGGTTCTCGGGTCGTGACTGTAGGAGTTGTTATCAAAAAAATCCATGATGCTGAACTTCCCGATATTGATCGAAACATAGGAATCAGGCTCCAATCCTGCAACATGGTTAACCTCATCCGCCTTGCGCGACCGGTCGCCCCGCAAGGGGATCAACTGGCGGAAATAGAAGCGGGCAATATAAACGTGCGGTGCCACATCCGAAACACGGTAAACCTCCCCGTTGGGAAACCCGGCCACCCCGGTTGTTTTTGAGAAGCCGGAACCGCCCGACAACTCGGGATTAAAATACACCTGTGCACCCTGCCATAGCCTTGCGCCGAAAAATAACGTCGAGGTTATGGAAACAGTTGATTCAGCGCTATTATCCAGGCTGTTTACGCCTGAATACCGGGCAGTGAAGGCCGGGTGATACTGCGCGGTTACCGTGCTCTGAAAATGGAAATTCCAGAACGGCTCCTTCCTGCTACTGTCGGGAGTTGATTGTGCCTCACACAGAACAGGGGGGACAACCAGGGACATTGTCAGTATAAGCAAAGAAAGAAAGAAGCCGGAGATTATTTTAAGAAAGTTCATTTATTTGATTGCTTGTGCAAAATTACGAAAAACAGGGAACAGGCAGCGGGCCGGCTGACCCTGTTTTTACCATTTTTACTCCCTGCCATTTTACCATTTCCTGTTTCCTGTAAGGGTCGTAGAGTTCAATTATGAAACCAATTATGGTTACCTTTGGTCCGCAGCCCAAAGACTCCGCCATGCTCATCGTCAGGATTTCTCCTCACGTCATCTGTGCCAGTTTCCTACGTGTTCATGCCTGACCATGATGAAACACCTCTGTAAGCTGCTGCTCCTGGTCACTGCCCTTCCTGTTTTCGCAAAACCCGACACAACCAGGGTTGCGGCAGGTTCCGCGTCGCCGAAATTTGCACTGCAGGCGATGTACCAGAACGGGTATGTTTTTGCCTCCAACCCTTTCCTGAAGGGGGTGAATGCCGAATCGGTCAGGATAAACTCCTTCCAGGCCTTTTCCCTGAAACTTTCGCTGCAGACGACAGGCAAAAAGAGCTGGGAGCAATCCTACAACTACCCGCAGTACGGGCTGGGGCTCTACATGGCTGATTTTTTCAAACACAGGGAAATAGGAGTGCCATTCGGGCTCTACGGGTTTTTCAATGCTCCCTTTAAACGCTGGAACAGGCTTGTTTTCAACTATGAACTCGGGTTTGGCGCTACCTTTAACTGGAAATCATTCAACCCGGTCACAAACCAGTATAATGTATCCATAGGCGCCGGGGAGGCCTTCCTGATCGATGCCGGATTGAACCTTCAGTACCGGCTTTTTAAAAGGGTTGAAGTGCAGTTCGGGTTCAGCCTTACTCATTTTTCGAACGGTGCGCTGAAAGAACCGAATTTCGGGTTCAATACCATCGCCCCGAAGCTGAGTATCAAATATAACTTTTACGACCTGCCTGACTTTATCAGCCATCCGATTCCAAAATATTCACCTTCCGGTGAATGGCTGTTCGCCCTTTACGGGGGGGCTAAAAATGTGATTTTTGATTCACTTAATGCCGCATTACTGGAAAAATACGAGGGGGTGTACTACCCGGTCTTCGGGTTCTCCGTCACCTTCAACCGGCAATTGAACTATAAATCAAAAATTGGGGTCGGCATCACCCTCACCTACGATGGGGCGGTAAACGCGCAGGCAGCCGTGGATGCAGGCGAAGTGGAGACGGCCGGAGGGAAATTCGGCGACAAGATCCTGGTGAGCATCTATCCCTCCTATGAACTGGTCATCCATAAGGTTTCAGTGATCCTGCAGCCGGCATTTTACCTGTACCGGAAAAAACTGCTGAACCAGTCCCCGGTATTTCACCAGCGGGTTGGGCTGAAGTACCATGTTACCGATCATATTTTTTTAGGGATCACACTGGTGGCCTATAAATTCCACATCTCCGATTTTATAGAATGGAACATCGGCTATCGTTTGAATTGGAGTTCGAAATGATGAATGAGCCACCTTCTCAACTGTCCCTGTAATGCGGTTACCTGATCTTACCGCCGATCCGTCATCAAGAATGTTAATTATATGTTAATCCTGAGTGGCTTGAAAAATATTCCGGCCGGGATTATGTTATCATATGACAGGTTACAGAATTTCTTAACAACATCTAAATAGGTATCGGTTATGAAAAATATCCATTCAAAACCAAAAATTTCAGCAGGATCTACCACCGGCATGTATGCTGTGATCCTCGACGGGGGCAGGACGATCATTTACACTTCCGACAAAAGCAAGGAAAACGAGATCAGGGAAAAATATGCCCTGAAAAAGTAATTTCGCTTGCAGCCATGCCTGCCCTTTCCGTCCATACCATTAAAAAGCCGCTCCTGAAGCGGTTTTTTTTATAAGGTGACAAATCCTTCCCGGGTCTGTGATCGGATAGATATTCAGGAAAATATGCATCCCTGAACTATGCCATCAAACCGATGTTATAAACATCCGATTTTTAAACGGATTCACGGTTTTATATATGGTCAAAAAACATTAATCAGTAAGCGATACAGAAGAAATGAATGTCAAAAATCATGTTTTAAATATTGCATATATTCGGTGGTGGCATTTGTCTGATAACGTACCGTTATCGTGATCGTTTTTTATGATCATGTATCCAGATTCTGTCACCGTACATGGTTTATCCGCTTGAAGGCTCCCGGCAGGAAGCAACCCCCTGCCATCCGTAAATGAATATGTGACCGGTCACTTGCATATGATGAATAATGACCGGCCACGGGTGGCGGCCAAGACGCGAACGTATATTTTATGCACGGGAAAATTGTTTTAATTAAAATATTGTATTATATTTGTTATGCACAAACAAAAACAATTTACCATGAAAAAATCATATCCATTGATCTTCCTGCTGTTGTTTTATGTAACGGCTAACGCACAATATGTGCAAAAGATCACGAGCATCAATTACTACGGTTATAACGGTCTTAATCCGAGCAACCTCACGGTGTTCAACGGGAAGCTCTTTTTCTTCGGAACCGACGACCTGCATTATGTTGACAAGCTGATGTACACCCCCGATGGTTCTGCGGCAGGTGTTACCGTTGTGAAGCAGATTGATACCATCAAGCAGTGGCCCTCGCTGAAGCATTTAACCATTCTGGGCAATTCTCTGATTTTTAACAATGCCACACAACTTTGGAAAAGTGACGGGACTGCAACGGGAACTGTCCCCATTGCCACCCTGGCGGTCGGTTCCCCGAATTTCGTGGTATTGAACAACCGGATCTTTTTTGCCGGAGATGCAACGCAAGCCAACCCGATGCGGGACCAGTTGTGGGCCACCGACGGAACCGCGGCGGGCACCATGCTGGTAAAAACCATCAACCCGGGAGGGCCCTCCGGCATTTCCCATTTGTTTGTTTCCGGCGGCAGGATTTATTTCAGCGCTAACGACGGGGTGAACATGAACCAGTTCTGGGTCTCCGACGGTACGGCAGCGGGAACGGCCATGGTGAAAAAGCTGAACCCTTCGGGAGAAACATATCCAAATTATTTTACTGAACTAAATGGTAAGGTCTTTTTTGCAGCCGAGGACGGGGTGAACGGGACACAACTCTGGAAGAGCGACGGCACTGCCGCCGGGACGCAGGAAATTACCACCATCAACGGCGCGGGGGGCGCCGGGCTGCAACCGAGCACCTTTACGGTATTCAATTCGAAACTCTACTTTATGGGCATTGACCGGGGGGCCTTCTACCAGTTGTGGTCGACCGACGGCACCACCGCGGGTACTACCCTGGTGAAGGCGGATCACACGCCAAGGGTCTATTCAGGATTTTTGCCGACCTCCATGGCCGTTCACAAGGACAAACTCTATCTTTCAGGCTACGACTCGCTGACGGGGACCAACCAGTTGTGGGCCACCGACGGCACCACGGCGGGCACCGTCAAAATTACCGGCTTCGCCCATGGCCTCAATCCGGCCAACATGTATTCCTTTAAAAACAAGCTGATCATGACCGGGAACGATACCATTTCCAACGAAACCCAGCTTTTTGCCACCGATGGCACAACTGCCGGTACCGTATGCCCCACCCCGCCGGATACCTGGGGACAGTACCCTTTTTATCCCTGGGAAGCGTGGGTGCCGTTTAACGACGCACTCTATTTTAAGGCGGCCTATTCCTATTTCGCCGACTACCAGCTTTGCCGGTATACCGAGAATCCTTCGGGTATTGAACAGCCTGCTGAAACAGGCATCACCGTTTATCCCAACCCTTCGGACGGGGTGTTCAATGTCGTTCTGCCATTGCCGGTTGCCGGTTCCGTGATAGAAGTTTACGACAGTAAGGGAATCAGGATATCCGGGCAACGGGCTGAAAAGGGCAACAATGCCATCAATCTTGCCGGTTATCCGGGCGGGTTGTACCTGGTAAAAGTTGTCGGCGGCCTCAAGGTGGTTGCTACGCAAAAAATCATGAAGAAATAGCCGGGAAGGGTAAGGCTGGTTATTGTTTTACCAATTCAACCCGGCGGTTGAGCGCCCGGCCCTCTTCCTTGTCGTTGCTGGCTACCGGTGCTGTTGGTCCGTCACCGCAGGCCTTCAGACGTGCGGGGGCGATGCCGTATGTGGTGACAAGAACATTCACAACAGAGAGGGCCCTCTCCTGCGAAAGTTTCAGGTTCGATTCAAGGGTGCCCACGTTATCGGTATGCCCGACAACATAAAGCTTCAGGCCGGTGTTCCCCTTCAGCAGTCTTGAAATTTCCGCAAGGGCAGCCTGCGATTCGGGTTTGATCTC